>JBHIDN010000368.1:0-2136 GCA_046760125.1 Anaerolineae bacterium | reverse complement strand
CTATTTCATTGGCGTCCTCCCTCTTCACTCCCGCGGTTGCGTGAGCCACCTCAGCAGCAAACTTAGGCTCTATTGGGGTTAAGTAATCTTCGTGTTTCACTTGCAATGATCCCTGTAAGGTAGCCGTCCGTCCTCCGATGGCTGATGACATAAGTGCTGAGAGGGCAATGATATCTGCTCTTTCTTCCTCCGCCTTTTCGATAAGCCTTGATGTGGGTACGTTATACATATCTCAAGAAAACACTTTTAAACCTAACAGTCAGCACATAGGTTGTGGTTTCTAGGATGTCTCGTAGAGCTTTAAGGCAAGTTAGTGAACATTGCTGCAAGTCACAGCGTGCTGAAGCCATACGAGAACTCGATGGAAGGAGGCGAGAAGGATGGTTAAGAGAGGTTTGAAGGGGGGCATCCTGCGCTACATTTCTAAGGAGCAAGTTGAGAGCATACACGCGGCTACCCTAGAAGTGCTAGAGCGGGTTGGCATGAGCAGCGATTCCAAGCGGATCATGGAGGTCTTTAAGGAGGCTGGCGCTGAGGTCGACTTCAAATCTAAGCTAATACGCATCCCTCAGGGCCTAGTTGAAGAGGCCATAAGGAAGGCTCCCAAGGAAATAATACTGTGTGGGAGGAATCCACGGCATGACATACTCCTTGAGGGGTCCAGAATCTATTTCGGACTAGGGGGAACCCCAACTCCATACGTCCTAGACGTTGAAACGAGCAAGTTTAGAAGACCGACGAAGCAGGATTTCGCGGACGCAACACGCCTGGGCGACGCTCTCCCAAACATGAGCTACATAATGTCCATCGCTGGAGCCTACGACGTGCCATACGAAGTTGAGTACCTACACGAGTTCGAGGTCATGTTCAACAACACCGAGAAGCCAATAGTATACTCGGCGCCTGGAGCAGAGACGGCGAAAAGGGTTCTAGAGATGGCCTCCGCCGTCATGGGCGGCCTTGAGGAGCTGAGGAGGAAGCCCATCCTAAGCCTATATAGCGAGACAGCTTCACCACTTTCCTTCGCTACAGAAAACGAGAACATGATCGAGTTCGCCAAGGCCGGCGTCCCAATCACATTGGGCCCTATGCCACTAGCTGGCGCCACAGCCCCAGTGACCGTATGCGGAGCGGCTGTAATCGGTAACTCGGAGAGCCTAAGCGCGCTCACCCTAATCCAACTCGTCAACCCGGGAGCTCCAACCATCTACTCTGGGTGGGGTGGGGTAATGGACCCGAGGACCGGGAGATGCGCGTATGGGGCCCCCGAGTTTACCATGGTAACTGCAGGAATCAACGCCCAAATGGCCCACTACTATGGGCTACCCAGCTTCGGATTTGGAGGATGCTCGGATTCTAAGATGCCCGATGCTCAAGCAGGGGCTGAAGTTATGATGAACGCCCTTATGAGCGGGTTGTCCGGGGTGAACCTTATACACGACTGCGGATACCTGGCTGGGGGCAGTGTGGGTTCCATGGAGATGGCGGTCATATGTGATGAGGTCGTGGGGATGGTCTCTCGAATAGTTAGGGGGGTAACCGTGGACGACGAATCCCTGGCGGTTGAGGTGATCGGGAACGTCGGCCCAGGGGGCCACTTCCTCTCCCAAAAGCACACATTAAGGTTCGTGGAGCGAGAGATCTACATCCCAAAGATCTTCGATAGGAGGCCGGAGGAGGTGTGGAAGAGGGCTGGAGAGAAGGACATCCGCGAGGTAGCTAAGGAGAAGGTGAAAGGAATTTTGAAGGAGCACTATCCAGAGCCGCTACCTAAAGATATAAAGCAAAGATTAGTGGAGATAGTAAAGAAAGCCGAGAGGGAACTTGTAAAGAAGCTATAAGGTGGAAAGACATATGACAGACGCTGTAAAGGTGTCTCTCCCTTATGGCGGGCACACTCTTGAGTGCGAGGTTCCAGAGAGAAACCTGCTAACCATCGCTAAGCCACCCTTCGGGGTCCCGGTGGAGAATGAGCAACGTAGCATTAGGGAGGCAATCACCAAAGCCATACACGAGGGGGAGCTATCTACCACGTTAAAGCCCACAGACAAGGTGACCATAGCCGTAACCGACAGCACACGACCAACCCCGAACAGTAAGATCCTCCCCATCCTCCTAGATGAGCTAGGAAAGTTC
>JBHIDN010000367.1:0-2161 GCA_046760125.1 Anaerolineae bacterium | reverse complement strand
AACTGGGACAGAGCATGGTAGGCTGCGCTCCAGGCTGCATCGCTTGGGTCATCATCCCGGCCATCATCGCCCCCATCCCCACTCCAGCCCCCAAGCCCATACCCGCCTGAACCATACCTCCTGCGCCCTCGGGAGCCTGTGCCGCCTCCTCCAAGGCCCGCGCCGCCTTGAACTGGAGATAGGCCTGCATGTTGCCGATGGCCCCCATGGCCGCCCGCTCGTCGATAGCCTTGGCTGTCTCCTCCGTGGGCGAGATATTGCTCACGTAGAGGGTCTTCAGGTCGATCCCCAGGGCCTCGAAGTCATCTTGGGCCTTGACCTTGGTGCCCGCCCCTATCTCGTCGTACAGGCTGGGCAACTCGAAGAGGGACTTCTGGGTCTCCCCCAAGAGGTCGGTGAGGTTGGAGATCAGGATGCTGCGCAAGAAATTGCTTATATCCGTGGTCTCATAGAGGCCCTGGGTCCCCACGATCTTGGTGACGAAGAGTTGAGGGTCCTTTATCTGCATAGAGTAGGTGCCGAAGGCACGCAACCGCACCATCCCTAAGTCAGTGTCCCGCAAAGCAATCGCCTCCGGGGTTCCCCACTTCTGATCCAAGAACTCCCGCATATTGACGAAGTAGACTTCGGCCTTGAAGGGCGTCTCGTCGCTGAACACCTTGCCGATGAGGTTCACTAGCAACGGTATGTTGGCCGTGGCGATGGTATGTCTCCCCGGCCCGAAGGTATCCAGCGCCTTCCCGTCACGGTAGAAGACCGCCGTCTGGGCCTCCCGGACGATCACCTGAGAGCCGATGCGGAAATCCCCAGAGCCATGTTCAGGGATACGGTGAACCATCTCCCTCCCCGAGGGGTCGAACCATTCGATTATGTCAAATATCCTAACCATCTTTCTCTCCTCCCTTATCTGCTTTGATGCTCTGCCCCAATTAGCCCTCCTCGCTGGCTCTGGTCTCCGCCAGACCGAGTATCACATCCATCCTCTTGCTGAAGGTGGTATTGATCTCCTCCAGAAGGGAGACCAGATCCTCGCCGGCCGCGGCTATCACCTCCGCCGCCGTGGCGGCAGCCAAACTATCCAACCTTTCCGACAGCTGATCCACCCCCTCAGCGAGAGCGTAGTCATAATTGTAGAGGGCATCCAACTCCTCCTGTTTCACCTTCACCGCGTCAAAGAGACCCGCATGGCCATAAGCGGCCGTCTTAAGGCGATCGATGAGGAGTTGTAGCCTCATCATGGCCCGTTCCAAGGCCACCACAGCCTTAAGTTCCCCCGCCTCGACAAGTCGAGACTGAATCCCGGTGAGCCTTCCCCGCTGCTCCTCGAAACGGCGAGTCAGGTGCATCCGCAGGAGTTTGTCCGCTTCCCGACGCAACTCCTTCTCTTTGTACCCTTTGTAGCCAGGGATAGCCCGCGCAAGCCTCTCCAAGGCTTCCTGGGCACCGAGTACCCTTTCCCTCAGATCCATATCTCCCTCCTTATAAGAAGAGTTCCGCCCCGCAGTATTCGCACTTGACTATGCCTTTGCCCACGAACTCCCTGGTGGCACCACAGTTGGGGCACTTGTTGGTCTCCATCTCGGCCGCTTCCTTGGCGTAGAGTATCCCCTCTTTCCAGTCGATATAGCCAGTGAAGAGCCCCTTCCCCACCAGGTCGTAGATGTAATCTTTCACCTGGTCGTGACTCACGGTCAGTTCTAAAGCCATGTCAGAGACCCTCACCCTTCCCTGGGTCTGAACCATGTTTAGGACCCCTTTCTCCTTCTCCACCTCGGCGAACTCCCGGGCCTCCTCTCGGCCCCGAATGAGGAGATAACCACCCCCGCCGAGCAAAGGGACCACCAAGAAGATCACGATCCCCGCCAAGCCCAGGAGGAAGCCTGTAAATTGCAATTGGCCTCCAGCCACGTTGCCGGCCAACCAGAGGCTACAGACGGTACCCAAAACCAAGCCCACAATGATGAGGATCACTCCCACTACCCTTCCTTGCCCGATCACTATCCCTGCCTCCTTGAGAGATTAGGCTTTAGCCGGCGCCACCTCCACCGCCTCCACCGCCTCCACCACCTCCACCACCACCGCTGAAGCCGCCACCACCGCCGCCCGAACTGCTAGGTGCGCTGGAGAGAGTGGAGCCAGCGGAGTTGAGAAGCGAGACCAA
>JBHIDN010000366.1:0-2162 GCA_046760125.1 Anaerolineae bacterium | reverse complement strand
CCCTCACCCCGGAGACCGAGGGGATGGTGGGGCGGGAGGAACTGAAGGCTATGAAGGGGAGCGCTTATCTGGTGAACATCTCCCGGGGCCGGGTAGTCGATGAAGAGGCCCTCGTCGAAGCCCTCAAAGAGGGGTGGATAGGGGGAGCAGGGCTCGATGTCTTCGCCCAGGAGCCCCTACCAGAGGAGAGCGAACTTTGGGGGTTAGATAACGTCATCCTCTCCCCCCATGTCTCGGCTAATACCCCCCACTATCAGAAACGGTTCACGGAACTATTCTGCGAGAACCTGCGCCGCTACCTGGCCGGGGAGGAACTCCTGAACGTGGTGGACAAGAAACGGGGGTATTAGACGTCGCAGATGAATTGCGACGCTACATTTAGTGTTGCAGCGTCCGAGCCTGTCTCGGACGTTGAGAGGTGAGAACCTATGAAATCCGAGCAACCCCTCAAGATACTCTATCTCGCAGCTGAGGTAGTCCCCTTCGCCAAGACGGGGGGGCTAGCCGACGTGGCGGGATCGCTGCCCAAAGCGGTACACGCCTTAGGCCACGACATCCGAGTGGCCATGCCCCGCTATGGCCCCATCGATAAGGAGAAGTTCAAACTGAAGGAGGTCCTGCCTCCCTTTCCCGTACCGCTAGATGAGGGGACGGAACTGGCCAGCACCCTAGAAGGCTCCCTGGGGGAGGTTCCGGTCTATTTTGTAGAGAACGAGAAGTATTACGACCGGGAAGGGATCTATATGTATCCCGACGACGCCGAGCGGTTCATCTTCCTCTGCCGGGCCGCCTTGGAGATGCTCAAAAAGATGGGGTGGCAACCCGATATCATCCACTCCAACGATTGGCATACGGCGATCATCCCCAATTGGCTGAAAACTATCTATGGCCCTGACCCCTTCTTCGAAGGGACGGCTACCGTCTATACCATCCATAACCTCGCTTATAAAGGGATATTCGGCCATCGGGTGCTGGAGATAGCGGGCATAGACGAGTATGCCTTCCCCTACCACCCAGAGATGGTAGATATGAACCAGGTGATGGATTTCATGGCTCGGGGCATCTTCTACGCCGATGTGATCAATACGGTCAGTGAGTCATATGCTCGGGAGATCCTTACCCCGGAGTTGGGAGAGGGGCTGGACCCCATCCTTCGGGACCGGAGAGATCGACTCTTCGGCATCCTTAACGGCATCGACTACGAGGTTTACAACCCGGCGACCGATAACTATATCGCTTCTAACTTCGACATCCATCACTTAGAGAGAAGGTTGGAGAACAAGTTGGCCTTGCAGCAAGAGGCTAGGCTCTCACCCGATCCGGGGCGACCTTTAGTAGGCATCATCTCCCGCCTCACCGACCAGAAGGGGTTCGATATCTTGAGCCAGGTGATCGATCCCCTCATCGATAATCTGGGCATCCATTTCGTGTTGTTAGGCACCGGCGAAGAGCGGTACCATGAGATGTTCCGGGCTTTGGAGGAGAGGCGTCCCCAAGAGACAGAAATCTTCTTGACCTTCAACGCTCCCTTGGCCCAGCGGATCTATGCTGGGAGCGATATCTTCCTCATGCCCTCTCGGTTCGAGCCTTGCGGCCTAGGGCAGATGATCGCCATGAGGTACGGGAGCATTCCCGTCGTGCGGAGCACAGGGGGGCTGGCCGATACGGTCCAAGACTTCGATCCTCGAACGGGGGAGGGGAACGGCTTCTCCTTCCAGCCCTACAACTCCATGGCCCTCTACACCGCCTTGACACGAGCGGTGGAAAACTACAAGCATCAAGGCACCTGGCGAACTCTGATGCTGCGGGGGATGACCGCCGATTTCTCCTGGCAAGCCTCGGCGAGAAAATATGTGGATCTCTACTACCGGGCCCTGGCTATCAAGGCTGGAGAGCACAAACCGGAGGAGTACGAAGCCCTGAGCCGTGGTTCAGGCGAAGAGGGCTGAAGATGTCAACCAAAGGTATTGCCCATCTCCCTGATATAGTAGCCACCCTCCCTGCCTCGGAGCGCAAACTCTTCCACCGCCTTTTCCATGTGAGCACCACCGTGGGGCGCCTAAACCCGCCACCATCCATGCACCCCTGGATCGAGGAACATTTCGGATCCCTAGAGGCCGTGCTCACCCAGCGGATCATAAAGGTTACCAACCTCGTCACCT
>JBHIDN010000365.1:0-2175 GCA_046760125.1 Anaerolineae bacterium | reverse complement strand
AGGAGATAAATTTCTTGGTGGCTGGCGTCGGCGGTCAGGGAACGCTCCTAGCCAGTGATGTCTTGGCCGATGTGGGAGTCAGGGCCGGCTACGATGTGAAGAAGTCGGAGGTGCATGGCATGGCCCAGCGTGGGGGGAGTGTCACCAGCCATGTGCGCTGGGGAGATAAGGTTCGCTCGCCTCTCATCGGTCGCGGGGAGGTCAACTACCTCTTGGCCTTTGAGAAACTAGAGGCGCTCCGCTATGTGGGGACGCTGCAGCCGGGTGGGGTAGCCATAGTTGGCGACCAGAGCATCCCTCCCCTCTCCGTTAGCTCCGGCGACGACCGTTATCCCGACGACGAACAGGTCCGCCGCACATTGAACAAGGTGACCGAGGAGATCCATTTCATACCCAGCATCTCGCTGGCCGAAGAACTGGGCAGCGCTCGGGTACACAACATCGTTCTCTTGGGCGCTCTTTCCGCCTTCATCGACGATGTCCCACCGGACACTTGGCTTGAGGCCATCGAGGCGCGGGTGCCGGAGAGGTTTGCGGAGTTGAACCGTCGGGCTTTTGGGGCCGGGAGGGAAGCGGTGCAACCCGCGATCTCCTAGGGCAGGGCGCTGTGGCCAATCTGGCTAGTCTATCTCATCCAAAGGAGGGAAAGGATGGCTAAAAGGAAGAAGGCGCTGATCTGGAATGAAGAGTTTGAGACCATGCCCCGACCTCAGATGGAAAAGTTGCAGTTAGAGCGGCTTAAGGAGGTCGTGGCGCGGGTCTCCCAGAGGGTGCCCTTCTACAAAAAACGGTTCGCTGAGGCGGGGGTATCCGCCGATGATATCAAATCTCTGGAAGATATAGCCAAGTTGCCCTTTACCATTAAGCAGGATCTGCGTGACAACTACCCGTTTGGCATCTTCGCCGTGCCGCTTAACGAGATCGTGCAGATCCATGCTACCAGCGGCACCACGGGGAAGATGACCGTTACCGGCTACACCGCTAAAGACATGGACCTCTGGGGAGAGGTGATGGCGCGGGTCTACACCTCCGGCGGGACGACCGCCGATGATGTGATCCACAACGCCTACGGCTACGGTCTCTTCACCGGTGGTCTAGGCTTCCACGTTGGGGCTCAAAAGATAGGGGCCACCATAATCCCCGTCTCCGGGGGGCTTACCAAACGGCAAATCCAGATCATGGAGGACTTCGGGGCTACGATCCTCACCTGTACCCCCTCTTACTCTTTGGTGCTAGCCGAGGCAGCGGCGGCAGAGGGGATCGACATCCGAGAGAGGATGAAGCTGAAAGCCGGTTTCTTCGGCGCTGAGCCCTGGACCGACCGGATGCGTGAGGAGATCGAGGCTAAACTGGGCCTGGAGGCGTTCGATATCTATGGCCTGGCGGAGATCATCGGCCCCGGCGTATCGGTAGAATGCCCCTACCACACCGGTTTGCATATCTCCGAAGACCACTTCCTGCCTGAGATCATCGACCCAGAGACGGAGGAGCCGTTGGGCTACGACAAGCCGGGAGAGTTGGTCTTCACCACCCTGACCAAGGAGGGGTTACCTCTCATCCGCTATAGAACTAGGGACCGGACTACTCTCCACGCTGAGAAGTGCCCCTGCGGGCGCACCCTGGTGCGAATGGAGAAGGTGACCGGACGAACGGACGATATGCTTATCGTGCGGGGTGTGAATGTCTTCCCTTCGCAGATCGAGCAGGTTCTTTTGAGCACAGAAGGGGTAGAGCCCCAGTATGTGATCTTCGTCGACCGGCCTAAGGACCGCCTGGATGTTTTGGAGGTATGGGCGGAAGCCACGGAGGAATACTACGCCCGGGGTGAATACGCGATTAGCGAACTGGAACGGAAACTCGAGGAAAAGTTACGGGATACCCTCTTCATCTCCTCCAAGGTGAGGGTAGTCGAACCCCACCGCATCGAGCGGAGCATGGGTAAGGCCAGACGGGTCGTCGACAAGCGAGAACTGTAGTGAGGCATCTGGGAGCCTATCCCCCCTCTACACCTTATCAGGTGTAGAGGGGGGATCTTCATTTTGTGGGCAGGGGAGTGGCGAGAGCCAAGTGGTGCCCCGATATAAAGAGGTCGGTAGCGAGTGCATCATCTTTGCAAAAGGCCGTGTCAAATCAAATGATAATGTCACCGGGAGACGATAGTTCTGTCAAATGAAA
>JBHIDN010000364.1:0-2175 GCA_046760125.1 Anaerolineae bacterium | reverse complement strand
GGATCCAGGGCCGGATTGGTCAGGAGGTTGGCCGCCGCTTCAGCGAAATGAAAGGTCATAAAGACCACCCCCGGCACACACTCCTCGGTGACCTCGACCCGGGCCCTCACCTCCCCTCGACGCGAGGCTATACGCGCCCAGTCGCCATCCTTTATCCCCCGCTTGGCCGCATCAAAGGGGTTCATACGGATCCGTTCCTGGGGCACCAACCGTTCCAACCCCGGGACGCGGCGGGTCATGGTGCCGGTGTGCCAATGCTCCAAGACACGGCCGGTGGTGAGGATGAGGGGGTACTCCTCGTTCGTCTGCTCATCGGGTGGCATCTGCTCTACGGGGCTGAAATGGCCTAGACCGCGGGTAAAGCAACCCACATGCAGTATCGATGTTCCGGGGTGATCGCTATCGGGACAGGGCCATTGGAGGCCCCCATCTTCCAGCCGTTCGTAACTGATCCCCCCATATAGGGGGGACAAGCGCGCCATCTCCTCCATGATCTCCGAAGGGTGGCTATATCCCCACTGGGCAGGCTCCGTCCCTCCCATCCGCCTGGCTACCTCACAGATTATCTCCCAATCAGGTTTGCTCTCTCCCACAGGAGGGATAGCCTGCCTCAACCGCTGCACCCGCCGCTCGGTATTGGTGATCGTCCCCTCCTTCTCGGCGAAGGAGGCAGCCGGCAGCACCACATCGGCCAACTGCGCCGTCTCCGAGAGGAAGATCTCCTGGACCACTAGGAAATCGAGGGCCTCAAGCGCCTCCCTTACATGACCCACATGAGGGTCGGATAGGGCGACATTCTCTCCCACGATGTAGATGCCCCGGATTTCGCCCTGAGCGGCGGCGTTGAAGATCTCCACTACCGTCAGGCCCGGCTTGCTAGGGAGGCTCTGGCCCCACGCTTCTTCGAACTTCTTCCTCGCCACCTCGTCGGTCACCGGTTGATAGCCAGGGAAGAAGTCATAGAGCGCCCCCACATCGCAGGCCCCTTGGACGTTACTGTGCCCCCGCAAGGGGTTCACCCCTCCGCCAGGGAGGCCTATATTCCCGGTGAGCATAGATAGATTGGCGCAAGCCAAGACGTTCTGGTGGCCGCTGGTGTGCTGGGTGATCCCCATGGCATAAAGGAGCGCCGCTGGCTTCGAGGTGGCGTAGATGCGGGCCGCGGCGTAAAGATCTTCGACTCCCACCCCCGTGATCTCGCTCACCCGCTCCGGGGTATAAGCCTCTACTACCTCCCGCCAAGCCTCGAAATTCTCCGTCCGTTGGGCGATGAACCCCCTCTCCTCCAGCCCCTCTTTGAGGATGATATGGGCCAAACCGTTAAGAAGGGCCACATCGGTTCCCGGCCTATGCTGAAGATGAAGGGTGGCGTACCGTGCCAGATCGATCTTTCGGGGATCGGCCAAGATGAGCCTAGCCCCACGACGCACAGCCTTTCTCACCTCCAGGCCGATGATGGGGTGCTGTTCTGTGGTGTTGGAACCGATGACCAAGAAAGCCTTCGCCCCCGCCAGATCGCCTATGGAGTTGGTCATGGCTCCGCTTCCGAAGGCCGCCGCCAAACCGGTTACCGAACTGGCATGACAGAGACGAGCGCAATGATCGATATTGTTGTTCCCTATCACTAGGCGGGCGAACTTCTGGATCAGATAGTTCTCCTCGTTGGTACATTTAGCCGAGCCGAGGATGGCTATAGCCTCCGGCCCGCACCTCTCTTTGATCTCCAAGAGCCGTTGGGCCACCAAGTCCAAAGCCTCATCCCAACTGGCCTCCTCGAACCGACCATCCCTCTTGATCAAAGGCCTAGTCAGACGGTCGAGGTGGTTAATGAATTCGTAGCCGAAGCGGCCCTTAACGCAGAGTCGGCCCTTACTGACCGGGTCCGCCGGGTCTCCCCGCACGCCAACCACCCTCTCCCCCCTAGTGAGAAGATAGAGCCCGCACCCCACACCGCAATAGACGCATACGGTTCGTGTCTCCGCCGAGGGGGTGGCCTCCAGCCTAGCCCGCTCGTATATGGCTCCTACCGGGCATTTGGCTTCACACTGGCCGCAGTTCTCACATATCGATTCCACCCAAGGCTGGTCGAAATCGGGCGAAACCTTCGTCTCATACCCTCGATAGGCGAGATCGAGGGCATGGAGAAATTGGATCTCATCGCAGGTGTGCACGCAT
>JBHIDN010000363.1:0-2187 GCA_046760125.1 Anaerolineae bacterium | reverse complement strand
TCATCTCCTATCCCCGGGCTGTATCGCAGGCCCAGGAACAGGACCATTCCGTGGCCCAGGAGATAGAGGTTCTCTTCCTGCATGGCCTCTTACACCTTCTGGGGTACGAGGATGAGACACCAGAAGGGAGGGCTCAGATGTGGGCCCGGCAAGAGGAGGTGCTGGGAGCCATCGAATGAAGACCATCTACGACTGTCTAGTGGTGGGCGCTGGACCAGCCGGGGGGGTTTGCGCCTATGAGTTGGCCAAAAAAGGCCTCAAGGTGTTGATCCTGGAGAAGGAGCGACTTCCCCGGCCGAAGGTATGCGCCGGAGGGCTTCCGGTGAAGGTGGCCCAACTTTTGGATTTCGACCTCAGCCCGGCCTTTGAGACTCAGGTACGGCGAGGCGTGTGCGCCTTCCGCTCACTACCTCCCTTCGAGGTAGACCTGGGAGAGATGGGGGGCTGGACGGTTAAGAGGGCCAACCTGGACCACCTCATCGTCCAGAAGGCGGTGGAGGCGGGGGCGGAACTCCAAGAGGGGCGACATGTACGAGAGGTGGAGATGAGCCCTGATGTGGTGATCGCTCGGACAGAGAGAGGGGAATGCAAAGGACGAGTCATAGTGGGCGCCGATGGGGCGAAGAGCATAGTAGCCAGGTCTTTGAGGCTTTTACCTCGGCGGCGGATGGCGGTGGGCTTGGAGAGTGAACTCCCGGTGGATGACGCTCGGCTGAGCCGGTGGAAGGGGCGCATCCTTCTCGACTTCGGCTCTATCCCTGGGGGCTACGGCTGGATCTTCCCTAAAAGGGATCATCTATCGGTGGGTGTGGGGGTCTTCGTAGGGAAGGTGTCTCATATGGGAGAGGTGCTGAGGCGTTTCGTGGAGAGGTACCTTCCCTCTCACGGTGGCAAGATCCCTATGAAGGGACATCCGGTCCCTTTAGGCGGGGGAGGGGAGGTGCTACATCGGGGGAGAGGCCTCTTAGTGGGCGATGCAGCCAGCCTGGCGGACCCCTTCTTGGGAGAGGGGATCTACTACGCCATGAGAAGCGCCCAACTCGCCGCCCAAGTGATAGATGAGGCACATCAAGAGGCCCTCGATCTCTCTTCTTACACCCCACTTGTCGATACCCAGATCAGAAGGGAGTTCCGTTACGCCCGTTTCATCGCCGAGATATGTTACCGTTTTCCTGCCTTGGGGTATCGGCTGTTCAGGGGCTCGAAGGTCATCAGGGAGAGGATAGTCAAGGTCGTCCAAGGGGAGATGAGATACGGAGAGTTCTTTTGGAGCGTTATGCGGGATCTTCCCCGGGTCCTGAGGGAAGGGCTAAGATGATCTTATACTGATGATGATCATTACCGCCCCACACAACTCTTAGGAGGCTGGCTGGGTCCGCCGGCTCAAGCGGGAACTGAGGAAGTAGGCCAAAAACCCAAGGGCGGAAAGGGCGGACCCCAGTGCGGCGGCCACTAGGAAGAAGACCCATGACCGTCGGCGCCGGGGCTCAATGATCACTCGTCTCTGGGCTATCATGTCCAGTCGACTTCGCAGATCCTTCCGGAAGGAAACCGCAGGCTTCACTGGCTTTAAGATTCTTCTGACCTCCTCGGCCAGCCCGAAGGGGATATTCTCCTCATCGGAAGGCTGATCACCCCTTCTCTTATGCCTCCTGTTCAATCTATTGGCCAGGGCGGCCAGTAGTTCTATCAAGACCTGCTTATTCATCTTCTCCTCATCTTCCCAGGGTTTGCGAAGTTGGCCGTAAACGACTTTGGGCATAACTCAGTGAAATCGCAAACCTGGTGTTAGCCAAAGGTTCGCTTTCCGAACGCTCACCCCATTTTCTGAGTTTCAAAATCTGAAAATGCCCAGTAACCCAAGATGATCAGGTTTACCGGTGAAATGATGGACAATATTCCATAAAGGATGGGGTTCTTACCGTGCTTGGCGGCTATTCTGCCGAAGCATACAGTGACGTAGACGATTACAATCGCTACCATGATCCATCCTAAAGTATCCATGTTGAACATCTCGCTTTCATCGGCGAACTTTCGCCTATTATACCTGATAGGATACCAGCCCCACGGTTCCGGGGCCGAAATGGACAGCCAGGGATATGGCTAGGTCATCGATGAAGGTCTCCTGGCAATTGAAGATGCCTTTGGCTCGCTCTAGCATCTCCTCTGCTTCCTTGGGGGCTTGGG
>JBHIDN010000362.1:0-2195 GCA_046760125.1 Anaerolineae bacterium | reverse complement strand
GGATCACCCGCACCTCCCGCCATTCCCTGGCCGAGTAGAACCAATCGTAGTTGCCGCCTAAAAGGATAAAGCCATCTTTCGTATAAGGGGGCATGATGGCTAAGTTGGTGCAGCCGATCTGGGGCGGCCCGCCTCGGGTATAGAAATAGGTCTTGAAATCCTGGGGCGAAAGCCCACCTCCCTCGATGAGCCCTTCCACCTTCTCCAGGATGGGGGGATAGATCTCTTTGACGATAGCCTCACACTGGGCGGCGAACTCGGATCCCTGGCTATCGCTCTCCGGTATATAGAGGGTAGCCAAGCCACCTCCCAACTGATAGCCGATCTCATAATGGGTTCCTTCGAAAGTCCTCAGAAACAAGTCTCGCACTCCAGACCATACTTGGCGGCTGCCCGCTGCGCCCGCTCTCCCAAGAGGGAGGAGTAGGCCTTTCTGTCAACGGTCAAGAGCCGATAGGCCTCCAACAGGTCGGGGTAGTGGATCGAGATGGCCCGCTTCACCCTCCCCCACATGGCCCCCTTCAGGTTAAGGCTATCCACGAGAACCCGCTTCACCCCTGCCTCCCTCAACTCCCTGAAGAGGGCCTCGATCTCTTTCTCTCCATCGGAGATATAAGGGAGAGCGGGGCCGAAGAAGGCCCAGGTCTTTAGGCCCGCTTTCGAGAGCCGTGCCAGAGCCTCGATCCGAGCCCCTGTCGGCGAGGCCTGGGGCTCGAATACCCGCCGCGCACCCTCCTCGAGGCCAGTGATGGTGAAGGCCACTTCCAGATGCTCAATCTGGGACAAAACATCCAGGTCCCGCAACACCAGGGTCGATTTGGTCAGTATGCTAACCGGGAACTGAGGATATTCTTGCAATATTTCAAGACAAGCCCGCGACAATCGATACTTTCTCTCCAGGGGCTGGTAGGGGTCCGTCACCGAAGAGAGGAGAACCTCTCCTGGCTTGGCCCGCTTCAGTTCCCGAGCCAAGACCTGGGGGGCGTTCACCTTCACATCGACGAAGGTGCCCCACTCCTCCCTATGCCCGGTGAACCTCTTCATGAAGACAGAGTAACAATAGACGCAACCATGTTGACAGCCCACGTAGGGGTTGAGGGCGTAGGTCACCGCGGAGATGCCGGACTTGGAGAGGACGGAGCGAGCCTCTATCTCGCGCCGGAGAAACCCAGCCGTCTCAGCCTCCCTCTTCTCTCTCCCGATACCAGCGGTAGACGATCGCCGCCCCGACGACCACCAAGATGACTGGCCACCACCTTAGGATGGAGGAGAGAGACTCCATAGTAAGCCCCAGGACCTGGTACTCCGCCATCCAGAAGAGGAGGCCCAACCCAGCCAGGATGCCCCCGGGATATAGAGGCCAGGGATGTTGCCTTTGGGGCATGGTGAATGTGGGCCAGATGGCCAGAAACCCCAACCCCAAACCGATAAGGATGAGGGGCCAGTTCTTCTCCTCCGGGGGGAGGATGGTCATCGCCGCCAAACCCGCTCCAAGACCAAGAAGGATGAAACCGGGGATGTATAACCCAAGGTTACGAGTGAGGGGGGCGCTGATGACGAAGATGACCCCCACCAAGGCGAAGATAAAGCCCGGCCCCCAGGGACGTTCCACGAATTGCAAGATCAGAAACGCCACCCCCAAAATGATGAGGATCAAACCCGGCACCAGGCTTGACCTCTTCTTGCCCTTCTCCCTTTCCTCCTCACCCATCTTCGCCTCCTTCCTTCGGATAGTGGATTATACACGTTTATGAGCCCTGGAACCCAGGGCGAATATATCATAATCTACCCTCCAAGACAAGCCTTGACAAGGGAGGCCTAGCCTATAGAATTAGGCAAGCCGGATGATAGAGATAGAGAGGGTTGGAAAGATCGTCAAGATTCGCCTAGCGAGGTCCATCCTCGGCCGCCCCCTTTATTATACCGCCGCCTACTGGGTGGATGGGCTCCTCATCGATACGGGATGCCCGCGCACCTCCCGGGAACTCTTATCAGTTATCGAGGAGTTGGGGCTGGAGAGGATCGTCAACACCCACAGCCACGAGGATCACATCGGCGGAAACGCCCTCCTGCGAGAGAAGTTCGGGGTGGAGATATTGGCTCACCCCTTGGCCCTCCCCTTTCTGGCTGACCCAAAAAGGTTGCACCTCCAACTCTATCGTCGCCTCATCTGGGGGAGCCCAGCTCCTTCCCAG
>JBHIDN010000361.1:0-2214 GCA_046760125.1 Anaerolineae bacterium | reverse complement strand
CTTCCCGCCTTCCTCGCTAGGCGGGCCACCATGGATTTTTCCTCATCGACCATCCGATACCCACAATGGGGACAGCAGTAGAGGCTACATCCCTCCCTAAAGGGGCAACCCTCGTGACATTGCACCTCATCTTTAGAGAACTCGAAGCCACAAAGGGGACATCTCATAGGACCACCCCCATCCAACGAAGACTCAGGTTCAATACCCCCCCTACCAGGAAGGCGAAGGGGAAAATGAAAACCACCATGGCTAGCGCGGTCTTCAAACCCCTCTCCTTGACGATCATCAAGAAGTTGGCGATGCAAGGGACGAAGAGGGTGATAGTCACCATGCTGACCACTATCTGCAGGTGATCCATCTCCCCCCCTCTGACCAGCGTGTACAATCCGGCCGCACCATAATCGCGACGCAAGAAACCGATGAGAAAGGCCTCGGTAGCCTTAGCCGGCAGGCCTAGAAAGCCCACCACCAGGGGAGAAGCGGCCCTCTCTATCATAGCCAAAACCCTGAATTTGTCCAACAAGAATAGAATCGCCGTCCCCAATACGAAGAGGGGTATCACCTCTTTCAAGTACCACTCGATGCGGGCCAGGGTCTTTATGGCGATGTTAGAGAATTGAGGCAGCCGAATGGGAGGTACTTCGAGGATGAAGTCGGAACCCTGGCCCGGGATGAGTCGAGCCGAGAGGTACCCGACCAAGAACAAGACCCCTATCACTACGCCGACCCAGATGAAGGTGGCCCGGAAAGATAAGCCCGCCATCATACCCAAAAGCACCCCCAGTTGAGCAGAACAAGGAACCCCCAGAGCCAAAAGGAGAGTCACCTGAATCCGCTCCTTCCTGGTCTCCAGGATGCGAGTGGTCATGGTGGCCATGGTGTCACACCCCAACCCCAAGATCATAGGCAAGACCGCTTTGCCATTCAACCCCATGACCCTAAAAACCCGATTGACCATCACCGCCAGGCGGGGCAGATAGCCCGAATCCTCGAGAAAACTGAAGACGAGGAAGAAGGTGCCCACGATGGGAAGGATGATAGCGAAGCCGTAGGAGAGGGCCATGGTGATCATCCCATACTCACCTACCAGGAAATCCCGCAGGATGGGGATGGGGATCGTAGCCTCGGCCAAGCGTATGGCCCAAGGGTTTATGAACTCCCCAAAGACTACCCCTTCCATGAAATCCACAAGGGTCTGGGCCCCAAATCGGCCCACGAGAAGATAGGTGAAGTAAAGCACAACCATGAGGATCGGAACGCCCCATAACGGATGCATGGCCAGACGACCTATAACGCCGGCCAGGGGTTCCCGCCCTGCCCTCTCGGCTCGATAGACCTCCTCCATAATACGATCTACAACTTCCAACCGTTGCCGGCTTATCAGGTAACCTAAGGGTTCGCCGTATTCACCTTGTAACTCACATCTTTTCGCCTCGATCTCGGAGATGCCCTCCGGTCCGATCTCCTCTTTGAGCCGTTCCTTTAGGCTGTCATCCCCGGCCAGGAGCATGAGAGCCAACGCTCTCTTAGGGACGCCCTCGGGGAGGAAAGCGGAGATCTCCTTTACGCTGGCTTCTATTTTGTCGTCATACTGGACTCGGAAAGCCGAGCGGTGAGGTGAGGAGAGGGCCTGTTTCAATTGGGAGAGACCTTTCCTCTGGGTGGCGATGGTAGCCACCACCTCAACCCCTAAGATGCTCGCGAGCCTCTGGCCATCGATGAAGATGCCTCGGCTCCTAGCCTCGTCATCCATGTTGAGGTCTAAAACCAGGGGGGCCTCCATCTCCGCCAACTGGACTGTGATGAGGAGAGCACGACGCAGGTTTTTAGCCTCGGCGACTTGAAGGACTACCTCCGGCTTCTCCGAAAGGAGTATATCCCTGGTGATACGCTCATCTTCAGAGGAGGGAACGAGGCTATTTATCCCTGGCGTATCAATGACCACCATCTTCCGTCCCCTTAAGGAAGCGGCGCCTCGAGTTATCTCCACGGTGGTGCCAGGGTAGTTGGAGACAGTGACATACATCCCCGTGAGGAGGTTGAAGATGACGCTCTTTCCCACATTGGGGTTTCCTACCAGTAAGATGGTCCCCTCTCCCTGGAGCGCCTTTTCTGGGCCATGACGATGCATCTTCGCCCTTTCTATTACTCATGCAAATCATTTGCAACTAACGACTCTATTATAACAGCCTCGACTTCAAATGTCAAGGCCTC
>JBHIDN010000360.1:0-2218 GCA_046760125.1 Anaerolineae bacterium | reverse complement strand
GGAGGCGTCATGCCATCCGTTACCTCTCTTATCGTGTTGCTGGGCCCCTGCTCCTTGCCTTGGGCTTCCTTCGCCACCCCCTCTGGTGGGGGGTTTTATTCCTAGGAGCGGCGATCTACCTTTGGACGCCCTATAAGCGGTTGTTCCCCTTGCTCCGCACGCTCAGCCCCCTCGACAAACTGAAAGCCCTGCTTCTCGTCCCCCTCATACGGATCACAGGGGATATAGCCAAGATGGCCGGCTATCCGGTGGGCGTTCTTTGGCGATGGAGATCCCGTTGACCAGAGGCCGAATCTTTGCTAGAATATCTCTAGATGCTCGACCTATCTATCGTTATAGTGAACTATAACACCCGCGATCTCTTGCGGGCCTGCTTGCGCTCCCTCTTCGCCAGCGAGGGCGATTTCACCTACCAGGTCACCGTAGTCGATAACCACTCCCAAGACGGGAGCGCGGCCCTCGTTCGCCGGGAGTTCCCTCAGGTCCATCTCCTGGAGAACCCAGAAAATGTCGGCTACGCTCAGGCCAACAATCAGGGGCTCAAGAGCCGGAAGGCTCGTTATTACCTTCTCCTCAACACCGATACGGTGCTTCCCCCAGAGGCCCTAAGCGGGATGTTATCCTTCATGGAGGAGCACCCCCAAGTGGGCATCGCCGGCCCCAAACTGGTGATGGCCGATGGCAGGTTGGATCTGGCCTGTCGGCGTAGTTTCCCCACTCCCGAGGTCTCCTTCTACAGGCTCAGCGGTCTGAGCCGCCTCTTCCCCAAGAACAAGCGGTTCGGCCGCTATAACCTGACCTATCTAGACCCCGACCAGGTGGCCGAGGTGGACTCGGTAGTGGGAGCCTTCATGATGATCCGGGGGGAGACCCTGGAAGAGGTAGGCTATCTCGATGAGGGGTTCTTCCTCTATGGTGAAGATCTGGACTTCGCTTACCGAGCCAAAAAGGTGGGCTGGAAGGTCTACTATAACCCCCAGGTGACGGTACTTCATTATAAGAGGCGATCCTCTAGCCAAAACCGAAAGAGAGCCCGATACGAATTTTATCGGGCCATGCACCTCTTCTATCGGAAGCACTACGCAAAGACGACCCCCCTCTGGCTTCATTGGCTGGTGATGGCCGGGATCATCTTGCAAGGCGGGCCGGCGATGCTGCAAGAGGTTCTCCGACCGCCTGGCGACAATAAGCAGGTTAGGGAGGCAGCACCGTGAAACGAAGGGCCAGCCTCGCCTTCACCATCTCCCTCATCTTCATCGATGTCCTGATGATAGCCTTAGCCTTCTTCTTCGCCTACCACCTGCGCCTCCGCACCGAGTACCCTCCGGCGGTAAGTATCCCTCCCTTCCCCAGCTATCTGGGGGTAATGGGTATTCAGATCGTGACCGTGGTTACCGCCTTCTTCTTCTATAAACTCTATCATCGTAAGCGGGCTCTCTCCCACATCGATGAGTTCTACTCCCTCTTCACCGCTTCCTCCATTGGGACCATCATCGCCGTGGCCTTCAGTTACTTTATCTTCAAGAATAACCCCGACTACCCTCGTCTAATGATCGCCTACACCTGGGTGCTAACCATCCTTCTCACCACTATAGGCCGTCTCACCCACGCCCGGCTACAATGGGCCCTCCAAGCCCGGGGCATCGCCGAACAGAGAGCCCTCATCGTGGGCACAGGAGAGGTGGGGCAGATGATCTTTAACGCTATCCGCCGCTCTCCCGGCCTGGGCTACCGGGTGGTGGGCTTTGTGGGGAACGACGCCCCTCCTCCAGAGGAGCTCGGTGCCCCTCTATTGGGAACGACCAAGGAACTCGCCTCCCTCATCAAGGAGCATCAGGTGGATGAGGTGATCATCGCTCTACCTGAGGCCTCCCACGACGAGATCTTGCCCCTTATCTCTGACTGCCGTCAGGAGAGGGTGACCATCAAGGTCTTTCCCGACGTCTTCCAGATCATCGCCTCCGAGGTGAGTGTGGCCGATCTGGGAGGCCTCCCCCTCCTCACCGTGCGGGATATCGCCCTGCGAGGATGGAAACTGACCCTGAAAAGGGCCATGGATCTCCTGGTCAGCGCCGTGGGCCTAGTACTGCTCTCCCCCTTCATGCTTCTTATGGCCCTCCTCATAAAATTGGACTCTAAGGGCCCCGTCTTCTATGCTCAAGAGCGGATGGGGCTCGATTCGGTGCCCTTCCAGATGATAAAGTTCCGCTCCATGAAG
>JBHIDN010000359.1:0-2220 GCA_046760125.1 Anaerolineae bacterium | reverse complement strand
GGGCTATGGAAAGATAGTGCGAGATTACCCCTTCCTATCCTTTTGTGGCGCCTATACATTGATGACAATGGCCTACGCTCAGTTTATGATTTTTCTGCCGGTCTATATCAAGGAACTCTACGCCATCCCAGAGAGCCGATACGGTTTAATCATGACCACTAACGCGGCCATGGTGGTCCTCTTCCAATACTCCATCACCCGGGTCACGGAGCGGTATCGGGCCGCCCCGGTTTTAGCCGCCGGCGCTTTCTTCACCGCCATAGGAGCAGGCAGCGTGGCCCTGGGCGGCAGTTTTCCCCTGTTCCTGATGAGCATGGTGATCCTCACCATCGGGGAGATGATATTCGTTCCCACTTCTACCGCCTTCGTGGCCGACGTAGCCCCGCTGACCATGCGAGGCCGCTATATGGGGGTCTTCGGCATCACCTGGGGGATAGCCTTCGGGGTGGGCCCTGTGCTGGGTGGATATGTGAGCGACAATTTGGCACCTTTTTATATCTGGTATGAAGCGTTCATCCTGGGCCTGCTTTCTACAGTGGCCTTTCGATTCATCGGCATGGTGATAACTCAAAAGCCTGCTGTCTCCTCAATGGCAGACGATGAAGGGAGGAGAGGATGGGGTTAACCGGGGTTCATCTGCTTTTGACCTACAAGTGTACCGGGGAGTGCGACCACTGCTTCGTCTGGGGGAGCCCCTTCCTGGAGGGGACGATGATCTTGGAAGGGATAGGGGCTATCTATAATGGGGCCAAGGAGTTGGGCACGGTGGAGCACGTATATTTTGAAGGAGGGGAGCCGTTCCTCTATTACCCTGTCATGCTAAAAGCGATGGAGGAGGCGAGAGCCTTGGGCTTCCAGTGTGGCATCGTCACCAACGGCTATTGGATAACGGCTCTCGATGATACGGTGGAGTGGCTGCGACCCATCGCAGGGATAGGGGTGATGGACCTTTCTATCTCCAGCGATCTCTTCCACGGGGAGGAGGGACCGGAGAAGGAGAAGGTCAAAGTTGTGGAGGAGGCGGCCAGACAACTGGGGCTCCCCGCCGATGTCATCACCATCGAGGAGCCCTGCGTGGAAGAGGCCCCTGGGGAGAAGGGGGAGCCCATCGTGGAGGGCTCGGTCCGTTTCCGGGGCCGGGCGGTGGCCAAACTGGTGAAGGGGTTACCCCGTCGTCCTTGGCAAGAGTTGAACGAGTGTCCCTACGAAAGGTTGGATGATCCGAAGCGGGTCCATATCGACTACCTGGGGTATGTGCACCTCTGTCAGGGGTTAACTCTCGGCAACGCCTTAGAGAGATCTTTGGCCCAGGTGATGAGCGAGTATGACCCCATCTCGCACCCCATCGTGGGGCCGCTTCTATCTGGTGGGCCGGCGGCCCTGGTCGAAAGATATGGCCTGTCCCACGAAGAGGGGTATGTGGAGGCTTGCCACCTCTGCTATGTGGCCCGGGAGATGTTGCGTCCTCAGTTCCCGGAAACCCTAGGCCCAGGGCAGATGTACGGTGAAGGGCTGGAATAAGAGGGAGGGAAGAGGCTATGGTTCTGGGTTTGGTGGGTTCAGCCCGCGTCTGGGGCAACTCGGAGAGAGTGGTGCGGGAGGCTCTCTTGGGGGCGCAAGAGGAGGGCGCGAAGATAGAGATGCTCCGCCTCACCGACCTCTCTATCAAGGCCTGTAACGGCTGCCTCCGCTGCGCCATCAGAGAGAAACCTTGCCCCCTAGACGACGATATGGAGTGGTTCCTGACCAAAGTTCGGGAGAGCGACGCTTTGATACTCTCAGCACCCACATATATGTTCGGCCCAGCGGCTATGGTCAAGTTGATTCTCGATCGGCTCCTGATGCTCACCCCCTACTTTATGAAGGGTGCTCGGCCAACTAAGCCGGGGGCTACCATCGCCCTCTCTGGGCGGCGGGATTTGCGGGGCGTCACCCAACCCTTTCTCAACGCTTTGGTGGCGGGATTGGGTTTCAGGCTGGTGGATAGCCTCTACTTCCACCGGCCGGGGCCGGGAGAGGTGCTCTTGGATGACGATCTTGTGCGACAGGCCCATGAGTTGGGGCGACGGGTGGCTCGGGGCGAGAAGAGGGAGCGGTTGCCGGAGGGGAACGTTTGCCCCGTCTGTTGGAGTGACTTTTTCTTCTTAGAGGGGGAGAAAGCGATCTGCCCTGTTTGTGGCAGTGAGGCCCAGATAGAGATAGAAGAGGGAGAGGTGAGAT
>JBHIDN010000358.1:0-2223 GCA_046760125.1 Anaerolineae bacterium | reverse complement strand
AGTTCACCCAGAGAGAGCCTTATCTCAAGGCTCGGGTGGAGGCGGCCCCCGATAGAGAGGAAGAATCACTAGAGGTGGAGGCCTTATCCCGCAATACGCTGGAACTCTTCCGCCGCCTCGTATCCCTCGTCTCCTACCTCCCCGACGAACTGGCTGTGGCCATCATCAACGCGGACGCCCCGCGGCAACTGGTCTATCTGGTGGCCAACGGTGTACGGATGGAGACAGAGGCCGCTCAACAGATCCTAGAGATCGACGATGTGGCTGAAAAACTGCGGACATTGAACTCCATCTTGAGCCGCGAACTGGAGGTCTTGGAATTGGGAAAGAAGATCCAGGCCGAGGCCCAGGAGGAGATGGAGAAGACGCAGCGCGAATATTTCTTGCGGCAGCAACTGAAGGCTATCCAGAAGGAACTGGGTGAGGTCGATGAGCAGACCAAAGAGATCAACGAACTCCGAGAGAAGATCGAGGCCGCGGGGATGAGTGAGGAGGCGAAAAAAGAAGCCACGAGAGAACTGGACAGGCTCTCTAGTATGCCCCCTGCGGCAGCGGAGTATTCGGTTATCAAGACCTACCTCGATTGGCTGACCAGCCTGCCTTGGAATAAGACCACAGAGGATAATCTAGATATCGAGCGCGCCCGCCAGATCTTGGACGAGGACCATTACGATCTAGAGGAGATAAAGGAGCGGATCCTAGAATATCTGGCCGTGCGCAAGTTGCATCTGGAGAGGGCTAAGGAAGGGAAGAAGGAAACCTTCAAGGGAGCGATCCTCAACTTCGTGGGGCCTCCCGGGACGGGAAAGACCTCCCTAGGCAGATCGATCGCTCGCGCCTTGGGAAGGAAGTTCGTGCGGATGTCCCTGGGAGGGATGCGAGATGAGGCGGAGATCCGGGGGCATCGCCGTACCTACGTCGGAGCCCTCCCCGGGCGGATCATACAATCTATCAGGAGGGCGGAGTCGAAGAACCCAGTCTTCATGCTCGACGAGGTGGACAAGATAGGGATGGACTTCCGGGGAGACCCAGCCTCGGCTCTCTTAGAGGTTCTCGATCCAGAGCAGAACTCCACCTTCCGGGACCATTATCTGGATGTGGATTTCGACCTCTCCCAGGTGATGTTCATCACCACGGCTAACATTCTGGATACGATCCCCCCTCCCCTCCTGGATCGCATGGAGACCCTTCGCTTGGATGGCTACACCGAGGAGGAGAAGGTCAAGATTGCCCAACAATATCTCATCCCCCGCCAGAAGGAAGAGAACTCCCTCCTGGAAGAGGAGATAGAGTTTCAAGAGGAAGCGCTTCACACTATCATTCGCGACTATACTCGCGAGGCAGGGCTGCGCAACCTGGAACGAGAGATCGGAACTATATGCCGCAAGGTAGCCACCAAGATAGCTAGCGGCGAAAAAGGAAAAGTAGTAGTTACCAAGGAGAAGGTCGCCGAATTCTTGGGGAAGCCAAAGTTCTACAACGAGCCCGCGGAGCGGACGGGGATCCCCGGAGTGGCCACCGGTATAGCCTGGACCCCCACCGGGGGCGACATCATGTTCATCGAGGCCACCAAGATGAAGGGGAAGGGCAACCTCATCTTGACCGGCAAACTGGGAGAGGTGATGAAGGAGTCGGCCCAGGCGGCCCTCTCTTACGTGCGGAGCAAGGCCAAGGAATTGGGGATCGATGAGGATATCTTCTCCCAGAACGACATCCATATCCACTTCCCGGCGGGAGCCATCCCCAAGGATGGCCCCTCGGCGGGGGTCACAACAGCCACGGCTCTCGTCTCCCTCCTCACCGACAGGCCAGTGAGATCCAACGTCACCATGACCGGGGAGATAACCCTTCGCGGACGGGTTCTCCCCGTAGGGGGGATAAAACAGAAGGTCCTGGCTGCCAGCCGAGCAGGACTGAACAGGGTGATCCTCCCTCGCCGCAACGAAGCCTATCTAGTGGAGTTACCTCCAGAGGTAAAAAAGGGTATCGATTTCGTCCTAGTGGAGACCGTCGACGAGGTACTTGAAAACGCCCTAGAGGATAAGGTTGTCGAGAAGGTAAAAGCCAGGGGGGAATAGGTGACCATCCGAGTGGGTGTTCTAACCATAAGCGACTGGGGAGCCCAGGGGCGGCGGGAAGATGTGAGCGGGGAGACCATCAAAGAGATGGTCACCGAGAGGCTGGGTGCCGAGGTGACCGAATACGAGATCGTGCCCGACGAGC
>JBHIDN010000357.1:0-2224 GCA_046760125.1 Anaerolineae bacterium | reverse complement strand
CGGAGGAGGCGCTCAAGAACGCTGCCGTCGAGACGGTAGAGGCGTTGTCCCGGGTAGTTGAGGTCAATGACCCTTACACCGCCGGCCACTCTTCCACGGTCACCGAGATAGCGATAAAAATCGCCCAGGAGATGGGCCTAAGAAACGAAGAGCGTGACACCTTGCGGATCGCTGCACCTCTGCACGATGTGGGCAAAGTCGGCATCTCGAGTGCCGTTCTGAACAAGCCTGCCCGGTTGACCCAGGCCGAATGGGTGATGATCCAGGCTCATCCCGTGGCGAGTGCCCAGATGGCGGAACGCGTGACAGCCTTCAAGGAGGCGGTCCCCATAATCCGCCACCACCACGAGAGGTGGGATGGCACCGGCTACCCCGATGGGCTCAAGGGAGAAGAGATACCGCTTCTGGCCCGCATTCTAGCGGTGGCCGATGGCTTCGAGGCCATGACCTCCGAGAGGCCCTATCGCTGGGCTCGAACCGAGGAGGAAGCCCTGGCAGAACTGAAAAAGGGCGCTGGTAGCCAGTGGGACCCCAAAGTGGTTGAGGTATTTGTGAAAATGTATGAAGGAGGGATAATTTCCTAGTCTCCCCCAGTCTCCACCCCTTCTTTTCTACCCCCTTTTCACTTCTCCTCGAACTCTTTCCGGACGCAATTCTAATCCCCTTGCCAAAAGCAACCAAAAAGCGTAAGATGAAGGTGAAATGTCTCGCAACTTGGTGGCTGGTAGCCTTCTTCTCTCTCTACTCCTGTTGGCCGGGTGTGTGGCGAGCCCGCAGGAACCGCCAACGCCCACCGCTCCTGCCTATATCGGCCAGGTATATGAAGGGGGCACGTGGGGGTATATCTGGAACCTGACCGATATCCGATGTGAAGTTCGGCCCGATAGGGTGCGGCTAATTTTGGAGATGGAAGGGATGGAAGGGGGCGAAGAGGGTATCCCCCCCTTTCAACTGGTTGAGGTCTATAACGACCAGGTACTCTTTCCCGTGGCCCCGGACCAGGAGGCTTATGACCCCTCTTGGGGGGAAGCCCGCATCGATGTCACCATCATCAACCTCTACGCCTACGATTATCCGCTGAATGAGAAGTTGCCCATCGTCCTTCCCGATAACCCTTTGGTCACCAAGATCGGCCTCTATCCCACCTATGACGATGCGATGCTCGGTTTCTCCATCGGTTTGAAGCGTGCCGCGTCGTATGAGGTCTCGACTTTAGAGAGCCCGGCGAGGATAGTTATCGAGGTCTTAGAGTGAGCGATCTTTTCGAATATAGCCGCCGAGAGGAGATAGCCAAGCAGGCACCCCTGGCGGTTCGCATGCGGTCTCGCACTTTGGAGGAGTTTGTGGGGCAAGAGGAGATAGTGGGGCCGGGGAGACTCTTGCGCCGGGCCATCGAGGCAGACCAACTCTCTTCCATTATTCTCTGGGGGCCGCCGGGCTCGGGGAAGACCTCTCTGGCTAACGTCATCGCCAATACCACCCAATCTCACTTCACCGGCATCAGTGCTGTCCTGGCGGGGGTGAAGGAGATCCGCCAACTGATCGCCGAAGCCAAGAACCGGCGAAGCATGTATGGCCAGCGGACGATACTCCTCATAGACGAGATCCACCATTTCAATAAGGCCCAGCAGGACGCGCTACTCCCCCATGTGGAGGATGGGACCATCATCCTCATCGGTATCACCACCGAGAACCCCTATTTCGAGGTGATCTCCCCCTTGGTCTCCCGCTCCCGGGTCTTTCAACTCAAACCCTTGAGCGATGAGGAGATAGAGACCATCCTGCGCTCGGCCTTGGCCGATCCCGAGCGGGGCTACGGCACACTTTCGGCAGAGGTGGACGAGGAGGCGCTGGCCCATCTGATCCGCGTGGCCGGGGGCGATGCCCGGGTAGCCCTGAACGCCCTGGAGTTGGCGGTGGAGACCACCCCTCCCGACGCGGATGGTGTGATCCGTGTGGATATCGATGTGGCCCAGGATTCGATCCAGAGGCGGGCGCTACTCTATGATAAGGACGGGGACGCCCACTACGATACTATCTCCGCCTTCATCAAGAGCCTGCGGGGTTCCGACCCCGATGCGGCCCTCTACTGGTTGGCTAAGATGATCTACGCTGGGGAGAGCCCGGAGTTTATCGCTCGCCGGATGATCATCTTCGCCTCGGAGGATATAGGCAACGCCGACCCCCAGGCTTTGGTGGTGGCCACCTCCGCAGCCCAAGCCTT
>JBHIDN010000356.1:0-2243 GCA_046760125.1 Anaerolineae bacterium | reverse complement strand
GGTTTCTGGTAACCGCCTCTATCTTTTCGCTCAGGAGATCCACGGTAGAGTCGAAGTTCAGGTAGGTGCCCGAAAGTTGGGCCATCCGCCCTCCTAGCCTCTCTTCCCGCTCCACCAAAATCACCTCATAGCCAGCAGCAGCGATATCCGAGGCTGCCTGAAGCCCGGCTATCCCTCCCCCGATGATCAGAGCCCGTCGTACAATGGGCATCGTCAGCGGAACAAGGGGTTCATCATGACGGACCTTCTCTACGATGGTCTCGATGATCTGGATAGCCTTTAGAGTAGCCCGCTCCGTATCGTCACGGTGAACCCAACTACACTGTTCCCGGATATTGGCCACTTCACATAGATAGGGGTTGAGCCCCGCGGCCGCCACCGTGCGGCGAAAAGTGGTCTCGTGCATGGCCGGAGAGCAGGCGGCTACTACTACCCTCTCGAGACCCCTCTCGGCGATGGCCTCCTTGATTAGGTCTTGCCCGGGGTCGGAACACATATAGAGGTAGTCGATGGAGTAGGCAACTCCGGGATAAGAGCGCACGGCCTCTGTGACTCGTTCCACATCTACTGTGCCGGCGATATTCTTGCCGCAATGGCAGATGAAAACCCCAACTCTCCTCACGGTGAGACCTCTGAAGCGAAGAGAGCTAGCACCTTCGCCGCGGCGGCACTCCCCTGGGCCACCGCCTCGGGGATATCCTTGGGCCCCTGGCCAGCCCCAGCCAGGTAGATCCCCGGGACTTCGCTCTCCACGGGCCGCACCTGGGGGTGAGCCTCCTCATAGAAGCCGCTCTCGTCGATCTCTATCCCCAACTTCTCTGTCAAATCTGAGGTGCCTTGGCTGGGGAGGATGGCGGTGGCGAGGACCACCAGATCCGCCGCTACCTCCACTCTCTTCCCGCTCAAAGTATCCGCCCCCCAGACCATGACCTTGCCGTTCTGGGGGAAGATCTTCGATACTTTGCCCCGAAGGTATAAAACTCCCTCCTCCATGGCCCGCTGCACGAACTCCTCGTAACCCTTGCCCCCGGCGCGGATGTCGATATAGAAGACGTAAGCCTGCCCATCGTGAACCTTGTGTTTGTAGAGGAGCGCTTGCTTGGCCGTATACATGCAACAGATCTGGGAGCAGTAGGCCACCCCTCGCTCTGGGTCTCGGGAGCCGGCGCATTGGACGAAGACCACCTCCTTCGGTACCACCCCATCGGAGGGACGACGTATCTCGCCACCGGTGGGGCCAGAGGCGGAAAGCAACCGCTCAAACTGAAGGCTATCGATGACATCGGGGTAATGCCCCCCGCCATACTCGCTTAAACGCTCCATAGGGTAGAGGTCATAGCCCGTGGCCACCACGATGGCCCCTACGCGCTCTTCCCAGGTCTCTTCCTTTTGCTGGAAATCGATAGCCTCCACCGGGCAGAACTTGGCGCAAGCGCCGCACTTGCCCCCCTTCTGGAAATAGACGCAATGCTCCCTATCGATCACCGGCTTGTTGGGCACCGCCTGGGGTGAGAGAGTATAGATGACCTTCCGTTTCCCTATCCCTCTCTCGAAATCGGAGGTCACCCGCCAAGGACATTTCTCCTGGCACAGGCCGCAGCCTGTGCACCTCTCCCAGTCGACGTAGGCGGGCTTTCGCCTTACTTTCACCCTGAAGTCGCCCCCATCTCCCCTAACTTCCTCTACCTCTGAGTAGGTGGCAAGTTCTATCTTCTCGTGATGGCCCACCTCCACCGTGCGGGGGGTGAGGATGCATTGAGAGCAATCCAAGGTGGGAAAGGTCTCCGAGAGTTGGGCCATGTGGCCGCCGATGGAGGGGAGCCTCTCCACCAGGACCACCTCGTAACCGCTGTTGGCGATATCGAGGGCTGCCTGGATGCCGCTGATCCCACCTCCGATGACCATAGCCCTTCTATCACTCACTTCAAACCCCTGCTAACCAATAGGGGACGAGGGTCGACATGATGATCAGCCAGTCCGAAGGTGTCACTCTCTAGACCCAGAGCGATGCCTAGAAGTTGGGTGAAGTAAAGGACCGGTATCTGGGTGAAGCCTGGATAGTGTGCCGCCATCTCCCCCTGCCTGTAATCCAGATTGAACTGGCACAAAGGACAACTGGTCACCACAGCCTGGGCTCCGCCATCCAGGGCGGAGCGCAATATGGCATACGAGAGTTCCCTAGTCACCTCGCTGGAGTTCATCGCTAGATAGGAGCCACAACATTCGCTCTTGTGGGGGAACTC
>JBHIDN010000355.1:0-2261 GCA_046760125.1 Anaerolineae bacterium | reverse complement strand
TGACAGCTTCGAGGTCTACGCTCTACATGCGAACGGCCAGTGGGTCATGGTAGACTCCTACACCGATGCGCCTCCCGCATCGGATCCGGAGTTGTGGTTCCCGCGCACCGTGGACCTCGCCTCGCCTGACCTGGCCCAGGGAAAGGACTTGACCTTCAAGTTCGTGGCCACCGGACCCAAGTGGGGCTGGTTCGACACCTACGGCCAAGTCTGCTTCGATTGGATCGAGCTCTACGGCAACGGCGCGCCGCGGTAGTTCCAGCATCGCCTGATATGCTGCAGCATGGCCAATAGGAAGCGGCTCCCGAAGCGCTCAACTCTGGGGGCCGCTGCTCCCGGTCTGTTTGACGTTATCTTTCCCTCGGGATCCTGTAAGCAAGCCTAGAACAAAAGCCAGAAGCGACCACTGGCCTACACCAGCCAGGACAAGGGCCATGACATGGTGAGCCAACCCTCCAACCATCCTGTAGGAAAGACAAGGTTCTACATCGCCTATCTCTGGCTCACCTTCAACCTGCTGGACCTCATCACCACCCACGTGGGCCTGCAAGGTGGGAATGGGGAACTGAACCCCATCTATCGCCGCTTGATGGCCCAGTTCGGCCTGCTTCCCGCCCTGGGGGTGAAGATGGCCCTGGTCCTCATCACCATCGCCTTCACCGCGCTCCTGGCCCGGCGATGGGGCAAAGCCTGGCACTGCCTCAGGACCGCCAACGTGGCCGCCTGCGTGGCCGTCCTCTGGAACCTGGTGATGGTCTCTGGATGAGCCTCCGAGTATCCAGCAAAAGGGAAGGGGACCCTTCCGCAATCTCAGGGCGGGTAAACCCCTCCCCTACAACACCCTCCGTAGCGTCGCCCTTTAGGGCGACGTTTCCCTGGTGGCCATAATAGGGTCTAACGTCGGGCTAAAGCCCCTGACCCACTACAGTCAGCCTGCCCCCTGGCCCGTTGATGCCAGGACGGGCTGGCGATGGCAGGCCAGGGGACAAGCCGACGCTGCATCCAATGGAAAGGGAGGGCTCCATGCCTCCCCTACACTATCGCCTCCCTACGGGATCCTGTAAGGAAGCGTACTGCCTTCTTCAAGCCACCGCTTTCGCCTTCTCCAGCCGCTTCTCGATGACCTTCCCCAGCCTTCTTATCCCCTCTCGTATCATCTCCGGCTGGGCATTGGAGAAGTTGAGGCGCATGGTGTTGTGCCCCCGGCCATCGGCATAGAAGGCGAAGCCAGGCACGAAGGCCACTTTCTCCTCCACCGCCTCCTTAAGGAGTTCCGCTGTGTCTATCTCCTCCGGCACCGTAACCCAGAGGAAGAGCCCTCCCTGGGGGCGCGTCCATCTCACTCCTTCCGGGAAGTGTTCCTCCATAGCCTTGAGCATCACATCCCGGCGCTCTCTATAGACCTTCCTTATCTCCCTCACATGGCTATCTAGGAAGCCGGTAGCCACTATCTCATAGGCTAGCATCTGGGTCAAGGTGCTGGTGTGAAGATCCGCTCCCTGCTTGGCCTGTACCAGCCTGCCGACCACCTCCACCGGAGCCACCACCCAACCCAAGCGTAAGCCAGGAGCCAGGGTCTTGGAGAAGGTGCTGAGGTAGACAACGTTCCCCTCAAAGAATCCCCCGGCGTTGCCCTGTCCTGACCGATCTGGGTCAGGGGCCTTACCCTCAGATCTCTTAGAGAGATGCCTCTCGTCGAGGACCACCAGAGAGGGTATATGGTCGCCTTCGTAGCGCAACTCCCCGTAGGGGTCATCTTCGATGAGGGGCACACCACACTCGTTGGCCAAAACTACCAACCTCTCTCGCCTCTCCTCGGAGAGGGTCACCCCGGCCGGGTTTTGGAAGTTGGGCAAGACGTAGATGAACTTGGGATAACCCTTCTTTAACTCCTCCTCCACCAGATCCACCCTCATCCCCTCATCATCGATGGGCACGGTGATATAGCGGGCTTGGTAGGCGGTAAAGGCCTGGATCCCCCCTAGATAACTGGGTGCTTCAAGTAAGACGGTATCCCCGGGGTCGAGGAAGACCTTGCCTATCAGATCCAAGGCCTGCTGAGACCCATGGGTGATAAGCACATTATCCACGGTAGCCTTGATGCCATAACGGCCCATCTTCTCCACGATGAACTGTCTCAGAGGTGGATAGCCCTCTGTGGTACTGTATTGCAAAGCCTGCGGCCCCTTCTCCTGCAGGATCTTGCAACACGCCTCCTCGAACTCCTTCACCGGAAAGAGTTCCGGCGCTGGCAACCCCCC
>JBHIDN010000354.1:0-2270 GCA_046760125.1 Anaerolineae bacterium | reverse complement strand
CGGCTTTCTCCAGAACGTTCAGGGCGCTCCAAGTACCAGCGGCCACATCCCCCCCGTCTCCATAGACGATAGACCAAAGCCTCCAGGGGTACCCTTGCGCATCATCTCGCCCCGTGATCAGCATTTCATAGTCCCGCTCCCGAACCACAGCCAGCGCCTGGATGAGATATTTGCCTCCCTTATCCCAAGTAGAAGGGCTGCCCCAACTGCCCCCGCTCCTCTTCACCACCTTGACTACCGAATCGGCTCCGCCTCCCGCCGGGTCTACCCCATAGAAGAGGATCGGCTCCCCCACTGTCTGCACCTCGCCGGCCAGAGCCTTCACCTGAGCGCCACTCCCCTCCTGGACCACCTGTACCTCTGCGGAGAAGGAGGCCCCGTAATCCGAAGATTCCATCACTTTGATGGTCCGATTGTCGGTCTCCACGAAGAAAAGGAAGACCGAAGCATCGGCTCGGTCAGCCGCTAGAGTGACCTGGGCGCTATCGGAAACGCTCTTCACATAGGTCCAAGAGGCCCACTGGCTGGTTTGGGTAGGGTCGGTCACCCTCTGACGGTACAGGTTACCGTTTGAGGGGTCCACCCGGGCCCGCACCAGCGACCCATCGGCCGCCTGTACAGCGCAATTGGGCCCCTCGGGCTCCGAACCTGAATATAGAGAAGACCAGTCGAGGCGCACATCGAGCGCCTGGTAGTCCCTGACGATCAACCGCACCGCCGGTTGAACCTGGCTCTGCTTCTGGGCCTCGAGTAGGGCTGAGGATAGGTATCTCATCTCTTCCCCCTTGACTTGTTATCCCTTGTGCCGTAGAATATTCTCACCATGGCCGGTATCCCATCTAGACCGCTAGTCGCACTCTTTTCCGCCTCTTTTGCCTTAGAGATCCCGAGCGATCTGGACACGGTATGGCTCCTCATCGCCCTGGTAGCCTTTGTCACTGTCACCCTCGTCCTCCTCTTCATTCTCTGGCGACTCTACAGACGGGAGGTTGCCGCCCTCCGATCTCGCATAGAAGAGAAGGAAAAGACGGCCCAGGAAGCCCTCGCCACTCTGGAGGAGGAGAGGCAGCGTCTTCGCCAACTATTACAGGAGGCCGGTCTGACAGCCGATCTCCCTACCGACCAACCCCTGGACCTGGAAGCGGTAAAGGTTGAGCCAGAGACCAGGGAGACGCTGGCTAGCATCATCTCCCGCATCAATGGACTAGAGATCGCCGTCCCCCAAGCGCCCCCTCCAACCACCCATGATCTTATCGAGATGGGCAACATCTACTTCCTCCTGGGCCAGTTTGAAAAGGCGATCGGGAAGTACACGGAAGTCGTCCTCAAGGACCCCCACGCCTCCAAGGCTTATTACAACCGAGGGCTCGCCTACGCTAACCTGGGGCGGAACGAGGCCGCCATCCAGGACTTCGACAGAGCCATCCAGTTAGACCCCTCCGACCCCAAGGCCTACGCCAACCGGGGCACCGCTTACGGTGGCCTGGGCGAGACCGAGAAAGAGATTCAGGACTACACCAAGGCCATCGAACTCGACCCCACCTATACCACCGCCTACTACAACCGGGGTCTAGCCTACACCACCCTGGGCCTCTACGAGCCGGCCATCAAAGATTTCACTAAACTGATAGAACTTGACCCCTGGGACGCCCGGGCCTACCTCAACCGGGGGGTGGCTCTGGGCTTCCTGGAGCGATACCAAGAAGAGGTCGAAGATTACGCTAAAGCCATCGAACTCAACCCCACCGATCCGGCCACCTACTACAACCGAGGGGTAGCCTACGGCAACCTGGGCAACTTCACGGCGGCCATCGAGGAGTTCGACAAGGCCCTCGAGTTGAACCCCGACGACCCCCGGGCCTACTACAACCGTGGCCTGGCCTACGCCAACCTCACCCTCTACGAGAAAGCCCTCCAGGACTACCAGCGAGCCGCTGACCTGGCCCCCGAAGACCCCAAGGCCCGGTACGGACTGGCCACCACCTACTCCCTTCTGGGCGATGCCCCCGCGGCCATCGACTTCCTGGCCCAGACCCTAGAACTGGCCCCCGACTACGGCTACATCGCCCTCACCGACGAAGCCTTCGACAACATCCGAGACAACCCCGCGTTCATAGCCCTCGTGGGGGGATAGGATTCCCGCGTTTAGGAAAGATCTACAATGACGCGAGATCGCTTGATCTCATTCATACTCAACGTCTTGTTCCTGGTGGGAGGCCTACTACCCTGGTTTGTTCCAACTGAGCACTCTTTTCGCACCAAACTGGCCT
>JBHIDN010000353.1:0-2276 GCA_046760125.1 Anaerolineae bacterium | reverse complement strand
ATCACGGCATCTCCTTAAGCTACACCTGGGTGAAGACCTGCCTGCAGACCGCGGGGCTGGTGGCCCGCCGCCGAAGGCGCGAACCCCACAGGAAGAGACGGCCCCGCCGGCCCCTGCCCGGGATGCTGCTCCATATGGATGGCAGCCCCCATGACTGGATCCCTGGCCTTAAGGGGGCCCAGAGCCTTCTGGTCGTCATGGACGATGCCACCACTCGGGTCTACCAGGCCAGGCTCATACCCCAGGAGACCACCCGGGAGGTCCTGGCCATGCTGCAGGGCGTGGTGGAGGAGCAGGGTATTTTCTGTAGCCTGTACACCGACCGGGCCAGCCACTTCATAACCACTCGTCAGGGGAAAGGTCCGCATCGAGCCCAGCAGGCCAGCGGCCCCACCCAGGTGGAGCGGGCCTTGGGGGAGCTGGGCATCCAGCTCATCCCCGCCTTAAGCCCCCAGGCCCGGGGACGAATGGAGCGACTCTTCGGCACCTGGCAGGGACGCCTGCCCCAGGAGCTCAGGGTGCGAGGGATCGGCGACTATGAGGCGGCCAACCGCTTCCTTAAGCGCACCTGGGTGCCCTACCACAACCGCACCTGGACCGTGCCTGCGGATCAGTCCGGCAGCGCCTTCGTCCCCTGCCACCGGCCTGACCTGGAGCGGATCTTCGCTATCCAGCAGGAGCGGACCGTGGCCCTGGACAACACCGTCCAATACGGACGCCTGGTCCTCCATATAGAACCCAATCACCTCAGGGTCAACTTCGCCAGATGCCGGGTGATGGTCTATGAACACCTGGATGGTACCATCAGCATCGGCTATGGACCCCATACCTTGGGCCGCTACTCGGCAATGGGGGCTAAGCTTAAGGAGAAAAGGAAGCAACGGCCAAGGGCGGTGGAAAAGACGGTTGCTGGGCAACCTTGGAAAACCCAAAGGGTTTCCCACTTTCCCACCGCCCCTACTGCTAATGGTTATAGACCCTTATGAAACTATCTCAACCGGACAGATCACTTGCTACAAAAAGCGGACATTTTCACTTGCTAACAACAGACTTATTTGTCGAGGAGTTCCCCCAATTTTCTGAGCCTCAGGCATCCGAGATGAAAAGGGGCCTTTGTTCCAGGTTTCCAGGCGAAGGCCGGAATATTCTTCCCGGATAGCGCATAAAGATGCTCATCAGGCCATCCGCTATGGCATAGTAGTGAAAGTCCGGTATCCCGAAGACCCGCTTGGCCGCTTTTAGGATATGCCCAGCCATCACTCTGAGCTTGGCACCAGTATCGAGCACCACCGCCGCAAAATAGGAGGCGGCCACCACCAGGGCCATCAGGTTCCTGAGGCTCTTGTAGCCCAGTACGCGCACGTCCTCGATGTCGTAACTCTGCTTGATGAACCGTATGGTCTCCTCTATCGCCCATCGTCTCAGGTAAGCCCTTATGAGGCGCCAGAGGACCTTCCTGCTTTTCCTTAAAGGCTCGGTGGTCAAAAGCATCATCGGCTCCTGACCAAACCCCTTCACCACAATGAGCCCCAATACCTCCGGCCTTCCGGGAAGCCTAATATGTCTGAAGCCAAACTCCAGATGATAAACCTTCTCCTTGCCCTCCTCCATCTTAACCACGGTCTCCCTATAGGGACACGGACATTCCCCGGCAATATCCCTTGCGCAAGCCCTGTCCCTTCCCAGCATCAGGTGCCGGCTGCCAAGCAAGCGGATCAAAAACCGATAACCCCTCTCCAGCATCGGCTCCAATAGGTTCCTCCGGTCCCCTCCCCGGTCTAGCACCCATATGCCCCGCTTCTTCACTGCCCCGGCCACCATCTCCATGGTATCCAGCATCTCTGCGTTCTCGCTTACATGCCCGGGCGCTTCCGAGGAATAGAGCCTTCCCACAAGCGGAACCATCCCCTCCCCTTCCACCTCCGTGGCCACCACCTTTAAAAGCCAATACCCCCGGCCGATCTCCCCCTCGCTGCCATCGCGCACCCCGGCCAGATATTCCATCTTCTGGGCATATCTCTTCCTGATATCCGTTATGTCCAATACAACAAGCGTGTCCCTTCTTACCAGGCCTCCGGCCATCTTTAAGAGGTTCCTCTGCACCACCGGCCCTAGCTCCTCCCTCATCAACTGGCGGCCCAGACGCTCCTGGACCTTCTTTATCGAGATCTCCTCCTCCAGCCTCCGGCCTATCCTTGTAAGGACCACCGATTGGCTGGCTTGGATCCCGTAGAGCATCTCCCCCACGAACCTGCGGGCAACTTTCGGCAGCCCTT
>JBHIDN010000352.1:0-2297 GCA_046760125.1 Anaerolineae bacterium | reverse complement strand
TCGAGATCATCAAAGGTCTGGTGGATGAGATCCTCATCGTGAATGAAGAGGAGATCAGGAGTGCGGTCTTCGCCTTGCTGGAATCGGCCCCCCTGGTAGTGGAGGGGGCTGGGGCCGTCGGTGTAGCGGCGCTTCTCGCGGGTAAGATCGACCTTGAGGGCCAGAAGGTGGCGACGATCCTCTCGGGGGGCAACATCGACACCGATCTCCTCTTCCAGATAATGGTTGAGCGTTATGGAGGGGAGTAGAATGAAGGTCTATATCTCCTGTGATATGGAGGGTATCTCCGGAGTAGTGAGTAGCGAACAGACCCACAGGGGCAAGGAGGAGTATGAACGGGCTCGCAAACTAATGACTGAGGAGGTTAATGCGGCCATCGAGGGGGCGTTGGTTGGCGGAGCGACGGAGATCGTGGTTAACGACGCCCATGGGGAAGGACGGAATATCCTCATCGAGGGGTTGAACCCCCAGGCCCAACTCATATCCGGTTGGCCCAGGCCTTGGGGCATGATGCAAGGGATAGACGGAACCTTCGACGCCGCCTTCTTCATCGGATACCACGCTCAGGCAGGGACGAAAGATAGCGTCATCGCTCATACCGTTAGCGGCCGTATCTATCAGGTGAGACTCAACGGAGAGCCGATAGGCGAGACAGGGCTCAACGCCGCTCTAGCCGGCTACTTTAATGTTCCTGTGGTCTTGGTCACAGGGGACAGGTCGCTAGTGGAGGAGGCCAAGGCTCTTCTGGGGCCTTCCCTGGAGACAGTGATCGTCAAAGAGGGGTATGGCACTCGAGCCGCCAAGTGCCTGCCGCTCCAAAGGGCTCAACAACTGATCAGGGAGGCGGCAGAGAGGGCTTTGAAGGGAGATGGGGAGCCCTTTAGTGTCTCTCCTCCCCTCACTTTGACCGTGGATTTCGTAAGAGGGGTACAGAGCGAGATGGCTGAACTGATCCCCGGCGTGGTGCGTCCTGAGGGCCGCCGGGTGGAGTACACTCATGATGACTATTTGACCGTCTACAAGGTCTTCCGCGCCATGAACAGCCTGGTGGCTCAATGATCTTTGGGGAGGGGAGCGTGTCTCGTGAGATCCGCGTCATCCATTATGGCCTGGGAGCCATCGGCAGTCAGATAGCCAGGCTAGTCCTTTCCAGGGAAGGGATGCGGTCTGTGGCCGCTATCGATATCGACGAGGGAAAAGCGGGCCGGGATCTGGGCGCGGTGATCGGCCTCGACCGACCTTTAGATATACCCGTCTCCAAGACCCTGGCTTCCGCTCTGGAGGGGAAAGAGGCCGAGGTGGTCCTCCATTCCACAGGCTCCTTCTTGGGGAAAGTGATCCCCCAGTTGCGGGAGGTGATCAACGCTGGCTTCAATATAGTCTCCACCTGTGAGGAACTAGCCTACCCTGCGGCTCAGCACCCCAAACTTGCGGTCGAGATCGACGCCCTGGCTAAGAAACGAGGGGTTACGGTTCTAGGCACCGGTGTCAATCCTGGGTTCATAATGGATACCCTACCTCTAGTTATCACTGGGGTTTGCCAGGAGGTCCAACGGATACACGTTAGGCGGAGGGTGGACGCTGGTCGCCGCCGGCTCAGCCTGCAGCGGAAGGCGGGAGTGGGGCTCACCCTGGCTCAGTTTCAGGATGGGGTTAAGGCTCACTGGGTGGGACATATAGGCTTGCGGGAATCGGTGGCCGCCATCGCCGGGGCTCTGGGTTGGGAACTGGAAGCCATAGAGGAGAGCCTGGAGCCGGTGATCGCTGAGCGGTCGCTGCGTACCCAGTTCTTGGAGGTGGAGGCAGGTAAAGTAGCGGGTGTGCATCAGATCGGGCGGGGGATCAGGGATGGACAAGAGGCGATAACCCTCGACCTAGAGATATGTGTAGGCCTAGAGGGGGCCAGAGATACCATTTCTGTGGAAGGGAGACCCTCTGTCAAGTTGAATATCGAGGGGGTGCATGGCGATATCGCCACCGCGGCTATGGTGGTGAACGCCACCCCTCGGGTGGTCGATGCGCCTCCGGGCCTAGTGACTATGGCTGATCTGCCCCTCGTTTGTGCCCCATGGGGCCAGGCATGGCTTGACAGATAGCCGCTCAGTCTTTAGTTAGGGGCCATATCCACTTTTGTGTTCCGGCGAGGGAGGCTCCCTCAAGTGAGGGAGCCTCCCTATTACGTCTGCCGGAGCCATTTGTGATATAATGAAAAATAACGATCTGTCTTCACATAGTGGTGGGAAAACGATCCAAGGGAGGATTGGATGCCACTCTCAAGAAGCCTGCTTTTACGTCTT
>JBHIDN010000351.1:0-2317 GCA_046760125.1 Anaerolineae bacterium | reverse complement strand
CCTGACCCAGGCCGTGGGTTTCCTCAACTTTGGTGGCGGCGACTTTGGCGACCTGCCCAGGATCGGCGGCTGGATGCCCATGGTGGGAGCCATCCACGTCTATGGGTCTTTCTCCGCCGGGGCGGCCAAATTCTTCGGCTGGCTGATCATGCTCTTCGGCATGTTGTGGGTGGCCAACGATATCCCGCCCTTCATCCTCACCTCCTCGCGGATGGTCTTCGCCATGGCCTTCGACCGAGTCCTGCCTGAGGGGTTGGCCAACGTAGATGAGCGGTGGCACTCCCCGGTCAACGCCATCGTCTTCACCTCCATCGTGGCCATCGTCTTAGGTTGCACCGCCGAAGCCGACCTCTTCGGCAAGGCTGGCATCTGGCTGGGCTCGATAGTGCACGCGGTCATCAACCCTGGAGGCGGTATCGTAGCCACGGACATCTGGGACGCTTTCTTCTTCCTCATGGTCTCCGTGGCCCTGATCTTCTTCCCCCTGCGCAAGCCGGAGATCTTCGAGAAGTCGCCCTTCCGGCACAGCAGCGGAACGGTAATGACCATAGGGGTGTTGTCCACCCTGGCCAACCTATTCGTGCTCCTGGTGATCGTCTTCGGGCCCCACGGCTGGGCACTCCTAGACGCCCTCAAATCGCCCACACTGACCGGCCTGGCTCCCTTCTGGTTCACTCTACTCCTGGCCCTGGTAGGCTTGGGCATCTTCTACTACTACCAGAACCGGGCTCGGGTCACCGGCGTGGATCTCTCTTCCATCTTCGCCGAGATACCGCCCGAGTAGGCAAGCCTGAGCGGCTAACCCTAGGCCCTTCACATCATGGTGTGAAGGGCCTATTTTATTTTGTCTTCCCTCCCCCGTTATGCTAAAATCTCAATGGAGGCCGGATGGAGACGGAAGAGTATCTCCTAAAACTGGAAAGGAACCTCATGATCGGTGGTGGCCGGTGGGTCGCCGATTTCACCGAATCGTTCCGAGAGCACAAAATCGGGGGCGTTACCTTCGGCATGGTGGTTCGGGGAAACACCAGGGGTAAGGGGTTCCTCCTCTCCAGGCTGGTAAACTTCTTCCTCCTCCCCAACTATCTGGTGGCTTGCTTCGTCTACCCCGCTAAAGAGATGAAGAAGAAGACCCTGGACCGGCTGTTGAAGGCTATGGAGAGCTATATGGAGGATAATAACCTCACCTGGTCCTGGTTGGTCATCCCTAAAGAGGGGCCTTTCTCCAAAGAGAGCAAGAGGGTGGTAGAGAGGATAGCCCAGCGAGAGATCGGGATAGCCTTGGTCGATCTGAACTCTCAAGAGATAACTACCAATCGCTCCTCCTTGGGGCGTAGGCTGCCCCGCTACATAAGGTGCTTTCGATGAGGAGAGTGGCCCCCTTACAACTCACCAATCTGGCCAAGTCGTTCTCCCTATTCTTCTTCGTTTTGACCGGCCTGTGGTTGATCTTTAACCTCCTACTATTTGGGGGGCGAATCCTAATCGGCTTGGCGGGTTGGTTCTTCTTCCTCGTTGATCTGGCTCTCTCCGCCTATCTGGGATGGCGCTTCTACAAATCCAGGTATCACACTATCTTCTCCTACGACGAGAAGGGGTTCGAACTGCAGCGGGGCAAAGAAAAACTCGTAGCCGACTGGAGCCACTTCTCTACCGTTTCCCTTGTTCACCTGGGACAAGGGGATTTCGCGGTGAGATTATACAAGGGAGAGGATGATTTCTTGGATATCCCCGCATCCCAACTAAAGTTGGACCCTTGGCAATTCAGGTTCGAGGCTACAGAGTTGTTACAAAGCCTTGACAATGCCGAAAGAAAGTTGTTAACTTAAGGAACGAGGTCGAGCCCAGAAAGAGGGATAACCATGCCGGCAAGGGAAGAAGAAGCGCGCAGAGTAATAGACGCGGCCCGGGAACGAGGGGTTTATCTGCGAGTCATCGGTGGACTGGCGGTGAAACTCCATTGCCCTAGCGCCACCCATCGAGAACTCTCCCGCACCTATGGCGACCTGGATTGCGTGGGTTACCGGAGCCAGCGAGAGGAGATAAGCCGCCTCCTAGAGGACCTAGGATATGAGCCCAACCGTCGCTTCAACGCCCTCCAAGGCCACCGTCGGCTCCTCTTCGAGAACCCCGAGTTGGGGTTCGATGTCGATGTTTTCCTAGACGTCTTCCCCATGTGCCACGAACTCAATTTCCTCCATCGCTTGGAACTCGATGAGTACACCGTGCCTGTCGCTGACCTCCTGCTCTCTAAATTGCAAGTTGTACAGTTGAACGAGAAGGATATCAAAGACACCTATGCCCTCATCGAGGACCA
>JBHIDN010000350.1:0-2348 GCA_046760125.1 Anaerolineae bacterium | reverse complement strand
AGGAGCGACTTGCCACCCACCATCTATCGCCGTGTTAGGCATGTAGTGACCGAGAACCAACGAACCTTGGAGGCTGCAGAAGCGTTGAGAGGAAATTTGAAGGCTTTCGGCCGGCTAATGTATGACTCCCACCATAGCCTGCGCCACGATTTCGAGGTAAGTTGCCCTGAACTGGATATCTTGGTAGAGGCTGCTCGGAAGGTCTCGGGGGTCTACGGCTCCCGCCTCACCGGGGCTGGCTTCGGCGGTTGCACCGTGAGCCTGGTGACTCGGGAGGCGGTCCCAGAGTTCCAAGCCTTGGTGGCGAAAGAGTATGAAAAAGCCACGGCGAAGAAGCCGGCGATTTATGTTTGTCGCCCCGCTCAGGGGGTACGAGAGGTCTCAAGGTGCGGATAAGGGAACCAACCGTTTCAGAAGAAGGGTTCATTGAGGAGTTAAGGGCCCAGGTGGAGGATGTACTCCTAGTAGGCGACGTTTCGCTGAAGCAGGGAGGAAAGGCTGTCCTCTTCTCTGGCCGGCTCCTTTGGGATGCGGAAACCGCCTTCTCCCTCCTCTACGAGAGGCTGAAAGCCAAAGGTTTGCTCCCTTTCCTTCAAAGGAGGAGAGGTCAGGATAGCGTGCTCATCGTCCCCGCTCCCCGGGAAAGGGGAAAGCCCCGGCCCATCATCAACCTTCTGCTCTTCGTAGCCACCATCCTCACTACCCTCTTCGTGGGAGCCCTCAACGAGGGGTTCAACCCCCTAGAGAACCCTGGAACTTTGAAGTTCGGCATCCCCTTCGCCTCCGCTCTCCTCCTCATCTTGGGGACCCATGAGTTGAGCCATTATTTCGTGGCCCATAGACATGGCCTTAGGGTAAGCCTCCCCTACTTCATCCCCGTCCCCATCGGCTTGGGGACTTTCGGGGCCTTCATCAGGATGGAATCGGTAGCCAAGGATCGAAAAGGCTTCTTCGACGTGGGGCTGGCGGGGCCACTGGCCGGGCTGGCGATCGCCATCCCCGTTTTGATCCTCGGCCTCTCCCTCTCCGAGGTAAAGCCTATCATACATGGGCCGGGCTACATCAGCGAGGGTAACTCGATATTGTATCTGGCTCTTAAGTATATAGTTCACGGCCAGATCCTCCCCAGCAGAGGGGTCGATGTCTTCCTCCACCCTGTCGCCTTTGCTGGTTGGATCGGGCTGATGATCACCGGGGTCAACCTACTGCCGGCGGGACAGTTGGACGGGGGACATGTAGCCTACGCTCTTCTAGGAGGAGCCTACAAGTGGGTAGCCCAACTGATCCTTCTCCTCCTTTTGAGCCTGGGGCTCTTCCTCTGGTCTGGCTGGCTGCTCTGGGCCCTCTTCATCCTTCTGAGCGGCCCCGGCCACCCCAGACCTTTGAACGACATCACTGGGGTAGGCTGGAAAAGGAAGGTGATCGGTGGCTTAGTTCTCATCCTCCTTCTCACCATCTTCACCCCTGTGCCCTTCAGTTAGAAGTAAAGCGCCCGAACGACAAGATAGAACACATGCAAAAGGGGATGCCTAGGCGTCCCCTTTCATGGTGTCAAGAGTTGCTACCTGCTAGACCATCACTCCCACAGATGACAATTCAGGCATAGGTCATTGGTGCGGCCAGCGTGGTCGGCTGGAACCTGTGGTGCGTCTCCTACACCCGCTTCGTGACACACGAGGCACTCGGCCCGTCCCTCTAGAGAGTGAAGGACCTCGGGTGGCGCTTCATGGCAGTCAAGGCAGGTGTCGTTGGTGCGGCCCGTGTGGTCGGCTGGAACCTGCGGTGCCCCTGCTGCACCCGTTTCATGGCAAGTCAGGCAAGCGCCGAAAGCACGACCCAAGGCGTGGCCCACACCAGGCGCTTCCTCCTCTTCTGCTGGCGGCGATGTGGGGGTGGGTGGCACTGGAGTGGGAGTAGGTGGTGGGGTGGTAGGCGTAGGTGGCAAGGGGGTCGGCGTGGGAGGAAGGGGCGTGGCTGTAGGCGGCGGGGGAGTAGGCGCTGGTGTGGCCGCCCCTCCACAGGCCACAAGAAGCCCTAGGGATAAGAACACCAAGAGACAGAATAGCCCAAAGAGCCGATATCTTGTCATGTAAACCTCCTCTTCAATTAATTGGTTCCATTCGATCTGGAGCAGAGATTAGAAGAACACCCCGGGTACACCCAACACGGTTAAAGGCCTCTCATCACCCCGGGGTGCCAGCCATCAGCACGCCCCTGCCGATTTCAACCGTATGCTACCATAGCAAAATCTCCTCGTCAAGAGGCTTAGCAGATCGTTCCGCCACTGACTGCATAGAGTCTCTGTATACGCTATTATACACTAGGATGGCTCCACGCGCCAATCTTTC
>JBHIDN010000349.1:0-2349 GCA_046760125.1 Anaerolineae bacterium | reverse complement strand
GGCCGAGGAGGATAACGAGGCCTTAGCCAGGTCGGTGGGAGAGGTGGTGAAAGCCTTGGTGGTTATGAAAGAGCAGGGCTGGATCACCGACCGGCTGGCCATGGAGATGATCTACAAGTTCGCGGGGCAGAAGGTGGATGTTAATGCCCTGTTAGAGGAGGCAAAAGATGAAATACAGATGTCCGAGGAGTGGTTGCGGGAGGGAGTTCGGTAGCGCAAGAGCCTTGGCCATACATATGACTAAGAGACACGGGGAGCGGAGGTTACAGTCCAAGACCTCCGAGCGAGTGAGTGGCCCGCCGGAGTTGAAACAAGCGCTCAAAGCCTTGGGGATCCAAGATGTCCTCGCCTTCAAGGTCTATGATGACCGGGTGGTGATCATCGAGGGGCCAGGGGGCAAGAAACGGGTCTGGCAGAAGCCAAAGGAGGAGTGAAAGTGGAAGATAGACATCGTTTGCAGTTGGCGGCGGCCCTGGAACCGACCGCGGGAGATGGCAGGACCTATGAGGTGACCCTTATCCGGGCAGGGGAGACACTACACGGCTGGGTCTTCCCTCCTCAGGTGCTCAGGGATTCTGTGCCCCTCTGGGAGGGGGTAACCAGCCTGGTGGATCATAGGCGGTATATGCAGCACCCCTCGGTGCGGGACGTGGTGGGGACTATCGGTAAGGTGCGGTTCGAGAACGGAGCCCTCCTAGGAGAGTATAGAGTTCTTGACTCCGCCGACTGGCTTACCCGGATGCTGGACCAGATCATCGCTGACCAGGAGGCGGGGCTCCCCGTCCCCCGAGTGGGGCTCTCGGCCGACATGCTGGTGAAGGCCCACCGCAGAGGTGAACAGTATGTCGCGGAGAAGATAGGCAAGGTGCTGAGCGTGGACGTGGTCTTCGACCCGGCAGCGGGGGGAGCCTTCGAGAGGGTGCTGAACAGCGTCTTGGCGACAAGTGAGATAGAAAATGAAGGAGGAGGTGATCAGATGAGCGATGGAGATGAGATGGTGGCAATCGAGGGGAAAGTGGAACTCTCTCCCCACGAGGAGGCCCGAGTCCAATGGGAGGAGATGGAACGAGCACAATGTGCCCATCTCTTGCGGGCCAGCCTCAACGCCTCGGACCTTCCGGCCGCCATGAAGGAGGAGATCAGAGGCCGATACGAAGGGCGGATCTTCGCCGTGGAGGAGTTGAACGAGGCTATCAAAGGTCAGGAGAACCTCCTGGCTAAGTTAGTGGAGGATGAAGTGATTAAGGGACTTGGAGAACCGACGCATCCAGTGGTGGGAGGGATGTGGGACAGTTTGGATCGGATCCAGTTGGCGGCCGACCGGCTGTTTGGAGTGCCTATCCCAGAGGCACATAGCGATATCCCGAGACTTTCGGGTATCCGCGAACTCTATCTCCTGCTGACAGGGGATTGGGATTTCTATGGCCGTTTCTTCAGGGATAGGGTGCAGTTGGCTAACGTCACCACCAGCACCATGACTTCGGTGGTAAAGAATGCGCTTAACAAGGCGCTGCTTGCGGCTTACAACGCCCGACCCAAGTGGTGGGCGCCCATCGCCTACGAGGAGGAGTTCCCCACCCTCAACGACGTCACCTGGATCAAGACGGGGGGCATCGGGGACCTGCCCACGGTGAACGAGGGGGCGGCCTACACGGAACTCTCCTGGAGCGACAACGAGGAGACCTCTTCTTTTGTTAAGAAGGGGGGCTATATCGGCATCACCCTGGAGGTGATAGACCGGGATGATGTGGGGGCCATCCGAAGGATCCCGCGGGAGTTGGGGCAGGCTGCCTGGCGGACACTCTCTCTGTTGGTGAGCAACCTCTTCACCGACAACTCGGGGACGGGCCCGGTGCTCTCGGACGGGTACAACCTCTTCGATGCCACCAACCATGGCAATCTGCGCACGGCGGCGCTCTCGGCTTCGGAGTGGGACGCCGTCATCCAGGCGGTGTATAGGCAGACCGAGCCCACCAGCAACAAGCGACTGGGAGTCAGGCCCAAGCACCTCTTGGTGCCCATTGAGTTGGAGAAGACCGCCTTGCAGATCATGCTCTCCGAAGGGGAGCCGGGGACGGCCAATAACGAGGCTAACGTCCGCCAGGGCTCAGCGGAGGTGATCGTGGTGCCGGAGTGGACGGACGCCAACGACTGGGCCGCGGTCTGTGACCCCTCGGAGGTGGAGGGGGTCTGCATCGGCTATCGGTTCGGGAAGGAGCCGGAACTCTTCATCGCCGATGAGCCCACTATCGGGTCCATGTTCACCAACGATGAGATGCGGATCAAGTGCCGCTTCATCGTGGCCGTGGGGATCGGGGATTACCGGGCTCTGCATAAGAACAACGTAGC
>JBHIDN010000348.1:0-2356 GCA_046760125.1 Anaerolineae bacterium | reverse complement strand
TCGACGCCGCGGTGCGCCTGGATCCTAACGCTCAGGCGGCCTGGGAAGGGTTGGATTATTGTGAAAAGAGGGAGGAATAAACTTTAGGAGGCCAATGGCCTATCTTCTAGGGTTTGTTATAGGCTTTCTTGCTGGAATGTTTGGAGTAGGAGGAAGCAGCATAAGCACGCCCGCCTTGAGGATCTTCTTGGGAGTGCCTCCCCTGATCGCCCTGGCCACGCCCTTGCCCGTCACCATCCCTATCGCCATCACGGGGGGAATAACTTACTACCGGCATGGGCTGGTTAACCTGAAGGTGTTTTCTCTATGCGCACTAGCGGGCACGCCAGGGGTGATCTTAGGGGCGATGGCAACGAGGTTCGTCTCAGGTCACGGACTTATGTTGCTCACCTCCTTCTTTATTCTATTGGTGGGTATTCGTTTCCTCGCTACCGCCATCCTGGTCCAGAGAAGAGAGGCTATAGTCTCTCGAGCCCTTCACCAATCAGAATGGTGGGAAATCGCCCTTATCGGGTTTGGTGTTGGGTTTCTTTCAGGCCTCTTGGCCAACGGGGGTGGGTTCCTCTTAGTACCAGCCTTTGTCTTTCTATTACGCTTTCGGGTTAAAGAGGCTATGCCTACCTCCCTCGCCGTCGTTGCCGCCTTTGCCCTCCCTGGCACGATCATGCATTGGTGGCTGGGACATATCGACGCTAGGCTAATGCTCCAACTTGCGCTAGGGGTGATTCCGGCTACCTATCTGGGGGCTCACCTATCTTTGCGACTGAAGGGCAGACAATTACGGGCCCTCTTTGGGGTATTCCTGATCCTCTTTGCAGGCTACTTCGGCTATCTCCAAATCGCTGGCCTTATGTATATGTAGTATGTATATGTAGATGGAGGGAGAGGGATGAAATTAATTATCGCCATCATCCAAAGCGAGGATGCCACACAACTTCTGGAAGCCCTGGTGAAAGAGGGATACGAGGTCACTAGGATCAGCACCATGGGAGGATTTTTGCGCCGGGGCAACGTGACCATTTTGACCGCGGTAGATGCTTCAAAGGTGGAAACGGTGTTGCGCCTCATTAGAGAGAATTGCCACCGCCGCACCAAACACGTTCACCCCCTGGTCCCGATGGTAGAAACCGCCGAAGCCCATATCGCCAATGCTGTGCCCATAGAGGTGGGGGGAGCCACCATCTTTGTGCTCGATTTGGAACGCTTTGAGAAGTTATAGTGTTTGGCGGTGCTCCCTCTGCCCAGCGAGCGAGGTGGTGGGCCGGGGGTTTAAGCCCCTAGAGGAACCCCCTGAAGTCGCTAGCCTTAAAGTCTCGTTCTCGAAAATGCGAGAAAGAACCAATTATTTGAACAAAAAGAGAGAATAGATTCAATTTTTGGCCTCAATATGCAAACAATTAACTAAAAATTTATTTGATTGCCCCTGAACTGATTTGCACTTTTGTAACTTATCGGTTATGATATAGGCTGTTAGCACTCTTCATTTGAGAGTGCTAATAGTATGCGCGAGGACCAAAGCCCTGAAGAGGGCTTTGGTGGGGAATCTTTACATTACTAGAGATGGAGGAGGATAGAATGGCAATTAAACTCAAGCCCTTGGGCGACCGGGTTATTGTGGAGCCCATCGAGAAGGAGGAGACCACGGCCGCGGGCATCTATCTGCCCGAGACGGCGAAGGAGAAACCCCAGGAGGGGTTAGTCATCGCTGTGGGCCCTGGCCGTCTCTTGGAGAACGGCGAGCGCGCGCCCATGGAGGTGAAGGCCAAGGATAAGGTGATATTCGCCAAGTACGCTGGGACGGAAGTGAAACTGGATGATAAGAAACTCCTCATCCTAAAAGAGCGCGATGTCCTGGCTATAGTGAAGTAGTCCAATAAGGAGGAGAGTTATGGCTAAGCAGTTGGTATTCTCAGAGGAAGCGCGTGCCAACCTCAAAAAGGGGATGGATATACTAGCCAACGCGGTAAAAACCACTTTGGGGCCTAAAGGGCGGAACGTAGCCTTAGATAAGAAGTTCGGCGCCCCAACCATCACCCATGATGGGGTAACGGTGGCTAAGGAGATCGAACTGGAGGAGCCCTACGCCAATATGGGTGCCCAACTCCTCAAGGAGGCGGCTACTAGGACCAACGATGTGGCTGGCGATGGCACTACCACGGCCACCGTCTTGGCTCAGACTATCGTCACTGAGGGGCTCAAGAACGTAGCCGCTGGTGCTAACCCCATGATGCTCAAGCGAGGAATCGAGAAGGCTACCAAGCAGGTGGTAGAGGCCATCAAGGCCCGGGCAAAGGAGTTGAAGGATAAAGAGGAGATAGCCCACGTGGCTGCCATCTCCGCCGCGGATAGGGAGATC
>JBHIDN010000347.1:0-2364 GCA_046760125.1 Anaerolineae bacterium | reverse complement strand
CCGAAGCGTAGGCCGCTCCCAGGGTGTAGGCGTGCACCGCCTCGGCCACGGTGAGCCGCTCCTGGGGGTACCAGCCTCCTTCAGGCTCCCCGCTGGCCCTCTGGCGGGTGACTGCCGCATGGATGCCCACAAGCGGATCCAGGCTCTCCACCGGGCAGTCGGAGCCGAAGGCCAAACGAGCACCAGAGTCGAGAAGAGAACGCCAAGCGTAGGAATATCGGGCCCTCTCCCCCCAATATCTATCGGCCATCACCATATCGGAAGTGGCGTGGATGGGCTGCATGGAGGCAAGGATGCCCAACTGCTTGAACCGGGGGATATCGTCGGGGTGCAGCAACTGAGCGTGCTCGATGCGGTGACGCAACCCCCCTCTCACCCCTTTGGCGCGCAACCAGGCAAATATATCTAAGACTTGACGGTTGGCCGCGTCGCCTATGGCGTGCACCGCACAGGCGATCTCCGCCTCGTTAGCCCGCCCCACGATCTCTTGGAGTTCATCTTGGGAAAGGACAGGAATCCCACAATTGTCTGACTGGCCATAGAAAGGCTCCAACATGTGGGCCGTCTGCGAGCCTAAACTCCCATCGGCGAACAGTTTGAGATGTCCCAGACGGAGGAGATCGTTGCCGAAACCCGTTTTCAACCCCAGAGTTATGACCTTCTCCAGACTCTCCTGGGGGATCATCATGTAGACCCGCAGTCCCAGTTCGCCTTGGGCCAGAAGGGTCTGAAAATCGGCCAAGGCTTCTTGACCCTCACAATCATGGATGCCGGTGAGCCCAAACCGTTGAGCCCTACCTATGGCTTCCCTCAGCGCCTCCTGGCGAGTCTGGGGGGACGATGGCGGGAGCATCTCCTCTACCAGTTCCAGCGCCCTCTCTTTCAAGATCCCTGTGGGCCCCTCTTCATCCCGCTCTATCTCGCCACCAGGGGGATCGGGCGTCTCTTCGTCTATCCCGGCTCGCTCCAAGGCCAAGGAGTTGACCCACATGAGATGGCCATCCTTTCTGGTCAAGGCCACGGGGTTCGTCGGCGCCACGCGGTCCAGATCCTCCTTGCGGGGAAAGCCCACCTGCCAAAGGTGATGATCCCAGCCGAAACCGGTGATCCACTCGCCCGGCCCACTCTTCCGAGCACGCTCTCTCACCAACTCAAGCGCTCCTTCCATGGAATCGACACCCTTGAAGTCGAGCCTCTTCAACCCCAGAGCGAAGCCCAAGAAATGGACGTGACAGTCGATGAAGCCGGGCACCACCGCTTTGCCCTCTAAATCGAGCGCTTCCCAGCCTCCACCTCTGGTCTGGGCTCTCACCTCTTCATTGGAACCCACGGCCAGGATACGGTTCCCCTCGATAGCCACCGCCTGGGCTCGAGGCAGGCTTCTATCCATGGTGTAGATTTTGCCATTTAAAAGGAGCCTAGACATTCAGAACCCTCGCCATCTGAGCCGTTCTAGCAGTATACAAACCGCCTGAGCCGCATCTCCAGTTATCCGCTCCCCCTTCCCTCGCTCCTCGGCGGCATAGGTCTCTCGCACCTGGGTTATACCATCTCTTTCCCTTAGGGTGGCCTGATCCAGGCCCAAATCTGCCAGTGTCCAGATGGTCACCTCCCGCTCCCGGTAGGCGGATATGATGGCTGGAAGCGCAGGGTAGCGAGGCTTGTTGGCCCCTCCATCGACGGTCAAGAGTGCGGGTAGAGGGGTCTCTAGCAGGGCGTAGCCGTCCGGCCTTCTGCTTTTGGCTTTGGCCCTCCCATCGGCGATCTCTACTTCTAGAGCCCTGGTCATCTGGGGAACCCCCAAGATTTCCGCTAGTCTGGGGCCCACCTGGCTAGCCCCGTAACCGGCCACTCGATGCCCGATGATAACCAGGTCGAATTCCCCCAATTTGCCGATAGCCTGGCTCAAAACCAGGGCTTCCAGAGACTCGTCTGGCGACTCCCCTGAGATCAGCACCGCCTCATCGGCTCCCACGGCCAGCGCCTCTCGTCCTCGCTCTCCGGGGGTCCAAAACTCAAGGCTACAACCTTAGCCTTCCGGCTCTCCTTCAGGCGCAACGCCTCCTCCAAACCGTTCTTATCGCTGGGGTTGATGAACTTCCTCGCCCTACGGGTGTCGAGCGCGCCCCTGGTGCGACTCACCCTTACCGTCTCTGGGTCGAACCTCTCTCTTAAGATAGCGATTATCTTCATTAGTCTTACTCCTAAGGCCTAAAACGCACCCCTAGTTCTCGGAAGAGGTCAGCAGCGATGACGATCCGCTGGATCTCGTTGGTTCCTTCAAAGATCTCGCCGATGCGAGCGTCCCGATACATCCGCTCCACAAAGTAATCCCGCATGTAGCCCATGCCGCCGTGGATCTGC
>JBHIDN010000346.1:0-2394 GCA_046760125.1 Anaerolineae bacterium | reverse complement strand
TCCCTTCTTATTCGGGGTGGCGGTGGCTACCACCATCGGCAAGGATCTGGTGAGATCGGGCAGCGTGACCATCGTCGTGATCCTGGCTGCCTTGGTGAGCGCCATAGTCTGGAACCTGATAACTTGGGCTTTGGGGCTCCCTTCCAGTTCTTCTCACGCCCTGGTGGGGGGGCTGGTAGGCGCGGTGGGGCTGGCGGAGGGGTTAGGGGCCATACAGGTGAGCGGCCTACTGAAGGTGGCAGTGGCTCTCGTGATCTCACCCCTTTTGGGGCTGGTGATAGGCTATCTTTTTATGAAACTGGTTCTCTTCCTGGCGCGAGGGGCTTCTCCTCGCATCAACACCCTTTTCAAGCGGCTACAAGTCATAACCTCGCTAGCCTTGGCCCTGAGCCATGGTACCAACGATGCTCAGAAGACGATGGGGATAATCGGTATGAGCCTGGTGGCTGCTGGTTGGTCGCGGGACTTCGTAATCCCTTGGTGGGTGATTGTGCTCAGCGCAGCGGCCATATCTTTGGGTACCGCCTCTGGAGGGTGGCGGATTATCAAGACCTTGGGGGCGAAGATATATCGCATCCGGCCCATCCATGGCTTCACCTCCCAAGTTACCTCGGCTACGGTGATCCTGGGTGCGGCCCTCCTGGGGGGGCCGGTCTCCACCACCCAGGTGGTTAGTTCGGCCATTATGGGGGTGGGTTCGGCGGAGAGGCTATCGAAGGTTCGTTGGGGGGTAGCGGGCGAGATCTTCATCGCTTGGGTCCTTACCTTGCCTCTCACCGCCCTTTTGGCAGCACTGTTGTATATTCCGATGAGTTCCTTTTTGGGAGGGAGATAGGTCATGAGCATTAGAAAGCTGTTTGGAGGGAAGGAAGATAAGTTCGTGCGGCTTCTCATCGAACAGGCGGCCAAGACCTTGGAGGGTATGGAAGGGTTGGAAGAGTATATGAAGGATCGGGGCGAAGGGACGGCGGAGAAGGTTACCAGGGCGGAGAAGGAGGCGGATGAATTGCGTCGCATCCTCATCGATGAACTGAACCGTACCTTCGTCACCCCCATCGACCGGGAGGATATATTCGCCCTCTCCAGGGCTATCGACGATATCCTAGATTACGGCTATTCCACGGTGGATGAGATGACCATCCTCAACGTGGAGCCCAACTCTTACCTGCGGCGGATGGTATCTCTCCTGAAGACGGCAGCCAACGAGATCTATATGGCTACCCTGCGCCTAAAGGATCACCCCGGGGTGGCCAATGAGCACGCTTTGCGAGCCAAGGCCCTGGAGAATCGGGTGGAGGATGTCTATCGCGAAGCGCTGGCCGATCTCTTCAGTGGGCCGAAAGATGTGGAGCATATAGTGGATATGCTGAAGTTGAGGGAGATATACCGACACCTGAGCAATTCCGCCGACCGAGGGGACGAGGCGGCCAACGTGATCACCGATATCGTGGTGAAGATGACTTAGGGTTTCCTAGCCACTACTCGACAGGGAAAGAGGCCTTCTTGCTGAGAGGCCTCTTCGCTTAATCCTGATCTCTCTTTTCGAAGATCGCCATCCACTCCTTCACCTCTGAGGAGGAAAGCCCTTTTTCTTTAATCGTTGGCTCCGTGAAGGGAAGCCTTTTAGGACGGGATAGCATCCTGGCGAACCTCTGGGCGGTCACCATTTTGGCTCGTCTGGCCCGGGCCGCCCGGCGCACTTCCCGATCCGAGGAGACGATGGTTAAGCCCTTGGGGTAGGGGCTTTTCTTTACGAGGTTGATTATCAGTGTGTCCGCTTTGGAGCCTGGAGGGGCGAAGAGGACCTTGATCCCTTTTCCCCGCAGCCTCTTGGCAGGAGGGGGTGTTTGCCCGGGGTCGAAGACCACGATGATGGACGTCCCCTTCTCTCGATGGTATTCCTCCAGGCGTTCGATCAGTTTCTCCTCATCGTGGGGGTCGGATAGGGAGATGTCCAGCATCTGGCCTATCAAGTTGTGTCCATCGATGACCAACATAGGCGTCTCCCACTAAGCCAAACAAGACCGAAAGTCTATTTCCCCAGATTCCTCTCCTCGAACTCCTTGAGCGCCTTCTCCAGTTCGGTTTGGCGGATGGCTAGGGTGAGATCGCCCCGCGTCCTCTCTAGAACCCCCCGCACCATGTCCGTGATGCGACGGAGACCATGGGTTATAGCCTCAGGGTAGTCGATAGTCACCAGCACGCTGTATATATCCTCCATGGAACCCAGGATCTCCTCACCCCTTTCCGTCTCTCCGTGCCGGATGAGATCCAGTATATGGCGCCTCATCTCTCCTACGGCTTCCCCCAGCCCTTTAAGATAGGCCGGATACTCCACTCCCAGTTCCTTGGGGCTGGGCAGTTCCTCCCCGGCTATGAGGGCGTAGGTGATAT
>JBHIDN010000345.1:0-2396 GCA_046760125.1 Anaerolineae bacterium | reverse complement strand
CGGCGAAAGCAGAAGAGGGGCTTTTCCCCACCGTCGAGGTGGTGCTGCATAGGGTGGAGGAAGCGTTACGCCAGGTGCCAGACTTGAACTATGTGACCTTTTCCGGAAACGGGGAGCCTACCCTCCACCCCCATTTCGATGAACTGGTTAAGGGGGTAATTGATCTGCGGGACAAACTTCGCCCTGAGGTGAAGACCGCTATCCTCTCCAACTCGGCTTTGGTGTGGAAGGAAGAGGTCCGGGAGGCTTTGGCCAAATTGGATCTGCGCATCATGAAGTTAGACGCCGGCGACCCTCTTACCTGGCGGGCTATCAACCGCCCCGCTCCCTCTCTCGACTTCGAAACGGTGGTCGCAGGTCTAAAAGAACTGGAGGGGGTCACTATCCAGAGCCTTATCCTCGATGGCCCGGTCCAAAACGTGCGGGGCAAGGTCTTCGACTGCTGGGTGGAAACGCTGGCCTCGATTGCTCCTCAGGAGGTACAGATCTACACCACCGACAGACCCGTGGCCGAGGCCAAGGTGGAGAAGGTGCCCAAAGCGATCCTCCTAGAGATGGCAAGGGAAGCGGAAGCGAGGACAGGGATCCCCGTGCGGGCCTATTGACACTAGGGAAGTCGGCTCAGAGGCCCAGGGACTATTCGCTCTCCAGCAGATCGTTCACCCAACTGAGGGCGGCCATCGTCCGGGGAAAGCCCACCGTTGTCATAGCCAAAAGTACGGCGTGACGGATCTCCTCAGGGGCGATACCCTCGGCCAAGGCCCGCCTAGTGTGGGAGTGGATTGCTCCCTCGAGGCCCGCTCCGGTGGCTATCCCCAACTTCACCAGGCGACGCACTTTCGCCTCCAGGGGCCCTGCCTGGTGGCATCTCTTCCCCAAGTTGTCGAACGCTTCCCAAACCGGGGAGAAATCCTCCTGGAACCGTCGATAAGAAGGGGGTAGTTCTCTCATCGATGCACCTCCATACGAGCGATGTTGATAAGATAGCATAAGGCCGGCTATTCTCCAAGGATATTCATATGATATACTTGGTTCGGCAACCTTCCTAGCCTCTCATTTTCAAGGGTCTGGGGAGCGCAAAAGATGCAGATCATGGAATCCTCGGTTCTCATTCTTACCTCTGATGTCGGCGGTGGTCACCGGAGCGTGGCTCTGGCCCTGGCGGAGGCCCTGGAGCCCTTTCATTTTGAGGTTTCCATCGTTGATCTCATAGCCCAGGGTCTACCCTCGCCCCTTAACCGCATCGGTCGGCTCTATGGCCCTCTGGTGAACCGTGCACCCCTTATTTGGCACGCCCTCTATCACCTCACCGAAGGCCGATGGCGCACGGGGTTTCTCCTTAGATGCCTCAACCCCCTTTTCTTCAAGAGGCTGATTAGCCTTCTCTGGACCACAACCCCCGACGTGGTCGTCTCCACCCATCCTTTGGCAAACCATTTCACTGTTTGGGCTTTGCGGCGGATGAGGCGGGTCCCAGTGGTTACTATGATCACCGATCTGGTGAGGGTTCATCCCCTTTGGGTTTGCTCTGAGGTCGATCTCTGCCTTGCACCCACCGAGGAGGCACGCAGGGAAGCCCTGAACTGGGGTACTCCAGAGGATAAGGCAAAGGTCGTGGGATTGCCTGTGAGTCTGGCTTTCACCAAGAGAGTTGCCGGCCGGGATGCCGTGAGGGCTGAGTTGGGTTTAGATCTTTTCACCGTGCTCATCTCCGGCGGCGGAGAGGGGATAGGTGACCTTTTAGCGTTGGTTGAAGCGGTGGCCAAAGCCGGACTGGAGGTGCAGGTCATAGTGGTGGCCGGCCGAAACCGAAAGTTAAAAGAGCGGCTGGAAGAGAGGGAGTGGGAGATCCCTATACACCTCACCGGCTTCACGGAGAGGATGGCTGCGCTGATGCAGGCCGCCGATTGCATTATCACTAAGGCCGGCCCGAGCACCATATCTGAGGCTCTCATCTGCGGTCTCCCCCTGGTCATAACCAGTGCCATTCCAGGTCAGGAGGAAGCGAACGTGGATTATGTGGTCCGAGGTGGTGCGGGAATCTACGCCCCTACGCCAGAGAAGGCCGTGGCTGCTCTAAGGGAATTCATAGCCTCCCCCGGAACCCTGGAGCAGATGAGAAAGGCAGCCTGGCAACTGGCAGATCCGCAAGCGGCCGAAAGGGCTGCCCGGCTGATTGCAAGCCTGGCATGATAATCTTGCTAGAGGGCTGAGCCACTATGGGGAGGCTCCTTGGTTCACAGCGCTCCTCATCGCTAAGGCCTGCCACTGATCCCCCAAGGGTAGGTAGGGAGGCCCTGGCCCACTACAGCCAGGACAAGGCGGCGATCTCTCACTTAACCGGCTGAAGCCTCCATTCCTCGTCGAGTTTCCGTAGCGTCGCCCTTTAGGGCGAC
>JBHIDN010000344.1:0-2399 GCA_046760125.1 Anaerolineae bacterium | reverse complement strand
AAGCCTTAGGGCCAATGTTGGGAATGCTAGATATTTCTGCTGCGTTCTTTGACAGCAGTTCACCGACTCTGTTTATACCAGCGCGCTTAAGAGCATTGTATGTGCGAGTGGATAGACTCAATAACTCAATGCCGTCATAGCCCGATGGCGATAAATGATATCGTGCCAACGCCTGCAAGATATTGCCCACTATCCTGACATTGCCCTTGCTGATGCTCTCTATCTCGGTAATAGTCAGGCCTGTGAGATCGCCGACTCTTTGAATGCCAGCCCGCTTAAGCACGTTGAACACTCTTGGCTCTAAGCCAAGGACCCTTATGTCATCAGTAGGCTGTACTGTATCCACCTCTGCCTTCCCAAGGTCACCCAAGTCTCCTTCACTCTGCAGGCGGTGAGTCCTCCTTGGTTCTCCAGAGGAGGCTTGCCCGCTCTTGCTCATCTACCCTCTCCCCACCAAGCGTAGTTTTCACCGATACTAGGGGATCTCAACCTGGCAACCGCGAGAGTCAGGGCAGAGGTAAAGAGACGATGAACTTGGCTCCCTGGCCGGGCTCGCTCTCCGCCCGGATCTTGCCACCGTGGGTCTCCGCTATCTCCCTTGCGATGGCCAAGCCCAAACCTAACCCCTCCCCTCCTGGTCGATGTCGCTCTAGGCGATAGAAACGGTCGAAAATCCGAGAGAGGCTATCGGGTGGTATCCCTGGCCCTGTATCCGCCACGGCCACCTCGACCGCCCGCGGCGAAGCGAGCCTGGCGGAAAGCGTCACTCGACCCCCCTGGGGGGTATATTTCAAGCCGTTATCCAGGAGATTGGCGAAGAGTCGGGCCAGCATATCGGGATCTCCCCTCACCTGGGGCAACCTCTCTGGCAGGTCAACCTCCAAGGAGACCCCTTTCTTCTCCAGACGAGAGCGGAAATCTTCCCCACACCGTCGGAGAACGGCCAGAAGGTCAACCGGGCTCTCCACCTTGGCGGCCACTCCAGCCTCCAATCTGGCTAACTCCAGCAGTTGGTCAACCATCCGACTCATCCGCTCGGCCTCCTGATTTATCACCTGGGCTGCTTTTTCTTCGTCTAAACCATCCATAATCGCCTGGGAGAAGCCGACTATCGAGGTGAGGGGGGTCTTGAGGTCGTGGGAGACGTTAGCCAAGAAATCCCGTTCCGCCTTCCGGGCCCGGCCGATCTCCTTGGCCATGGCGTTGAACCTCTCGGCCAGACGGGCTACCTCATCCTCCCCCTCCACGGGGATCACTTGATCGTACCGCCCCCGCGCCATCTCCTCTGAAGCCCGCGTCAGGGCTGCCAGAGGATGAGTTATGGAGCGCGCGAGGAAGACGCTTATCCCCACCGATATAAACAACCCCACCAATCCGGCGCCCACCAGGCGAAGGGAGATCTTTCGCGTCACCTCCGGCATCTCCCGCGCGGGGACCACCAAGGCCGCAAACCTCCCCCTCCCCAGGGTGAGAGGGAGGGGCATCACATATAACCCCTCTCCATCTTTGTCGCGAACCAGAAAGAGCGGTGGCCTCTTTGGCTCCTCCAGAGTCTGGCCTAGATTGGCCGCTATCCTCTGGCCCTCGATGCCACCTTCTGAATCATAGAGCACCAACCCTTCCGCGGAGAGCAAGAGGAAGCGCACTCCTAACTCCCTTGCCGCTTGGCGCAATCGAGGAGCACGCTCAGAAAGGGGATACCGCTCTAGATATCTCCCTAGGCGAAAAGAAGCCACTCCGGCCCGTGATTGAAGCTCGGCCAGAACAAGTCTCTGCCGGTAACCTCGGAGCATCACCGCCATGCTCGCTCCGGCGAGCAAAAGGCAGATCACCACTACCAGGGTGTGAGAGGCGATCAACTTCCCCCGCAGAGTTCGGAACATAACCCACCTTTATATGAGACTATCGTCCTCCCGCAGCCTATAACCCACCCCCCGCACCGTCTCTATCACCGCCCCGCTTCCCCGCAACTTTTTCCGCAACTGAGAGACATGGACATCCACCGTTCGGGTCTGTCCATAATAGTCGAACCCCCAAGCCAGATCCAGGAGTTGCTCTCGTGTCAATACGATATCCAAATGCGCGGCCAGGGCCAACAGAAGGTCGAACTCCTTGGTTCGAAGTTCAATCCGTTTCCCTTCCACCCAAACCTCTCTTTTGGCCGGGTCGATCCTTAGGTTCCCTACTTCGAGCACCTGGTCAGCCCTCACCCCGGCTCGAGAGCGGCGCAGGACCGCCTTGATCCTGGCCACTAGTTCCCGGGGGTTGAACGGCTTTACCACGTAGTCGTCGGCTCCCAGTTCTAGCCCCACTATCCGATCTACATCCTCGCCTCGAGCCGTGAGCATGATGACCGGCATGTCGCTCTCCTGGCGCAACTGTCGGCACACCTCCCACCC
>JBHIDN010000343.1:0-2415 GCA_046760125.1 Anaerolineae bacterium | reverse complement strand
AGACCCTAGAGGCGTTCGGCCGCCTAGATATCCTGGTCAACAACGCGGGCATCACCAAAGATACCCTGCTGGCGCGGATGAAGGAGTCCGACTGGGACCTGGTGATAGACACCAACCTCAAGGGAGCGTTCAATGTGACCAAGGCTGCCCAGCGTCCCATGTTGAGACAAAAATACGGCCGGATCATCAACATCACCTCCGTCTCCGGCCTGGTGGGCCAAGCCGGCCAAGCCAACTACTCCTCTGCCAAAGCCGGGCTCATAGGGTTCACCAAGGCCGTGGCCAAGGAACTGGGCTCAAGAAATATAACCGTCAACGCCATAGCCCCGGGGTATGTCCCTACCGACCTCACCGCCGATCTCCCCCAAGATATACTGGAGGGCATCCTACAACTCACCCCCATAGGCCGGCCAGGTACGGGTGAGGACATAGCCCACGCCGTGGCTTTTTTCGCCTCCGATGAGGCTTCTTTTATCACCGGCCAGGTGCTGAGCGTTGACGGCGGTATGATGATGGTTTAAAAAGGAGTGTAGAGGATGGAAGAGAAATCGGGGTTGGTCATGATCTCGCCACAGGTCCTAACGACCATCGCTCGCCAGGCCACCCTCAATGTCCCTGGAGTGATGAGCATGAGTCCGGGCATCAGTTTCAACCGCTTCCTGAGACGAGGCAAAGGTCGCCAGGGCGTCAGGGTGGCGGTGGAAGAGGGTGCCGTCTCCATCGACCTCTTCATCATCGTCGAGCCCCAGGTGAACATGCTTCACCTGGGCCAGGAGATTCAACGAGAGGTGACCCGTGCCATCCAGGACCTGGTGGGGATGCCTGTACGGGAGGTCAACGTCCATATCGAAGACGTGATCCCAGAAAAGCGAGGAGAAGAAGAGGTTGACGAAAGTTCGACGTGAGGCCCGGGCCGTGGCCCTCCAGACCCTCTACGAGGTGGACACCGCCCACCACGACTGGAACGCTGTCTTGGCTCGCCATTTGGAGGAGCATCACCTCCCTCCCCAAAGTTCCGATTTCGTCCGACATCTGGTGAGCGGCGTCTTGGAGCACCGGGGCAAACTGGACGCCATAATCGGTGAAATCGCCCCCCAGTGGCCTTGTGACCAGATGGCGGTCATCGACAGGAACATCCTCCGCATGGCTATCTATGAGATGCTGATGGACCCGGAGGTGCCGGTCAAGGTGGCCATCAACGAGGCGGTGGAGTTGGCCAAGACCTTCGGCAGCGAGAGTTCCCGTCGCTTTATCAACGGCGCTCTAGGGACCCTGGCCGCTAGGCGTAACCTTCTCGAGGTGAAGCCATGAACTTCGGAGGGGTCGGGGGAGGGGAACTTTTAGTCATCCTGGTCATCGCCCTCATCGTCTTCGGACCAGGGAGACTCATGGAGGTCGCTTCGAGTCTGGGAAAAGCGTTGCGGGAATTTAGAAAAATGTCCCAGGACCTCACCATGGAACTACAGAAAGAACTGGAAGTGACCAAAGAATTGCAGGCTGAGTTACAGAAAGAACTCCAACCCCTCACCGGCGAGGAGGCGAAGAAGGAACTCCAAACCGAGCGCCCAGATGATGAGGCACCCACAAAAGAAGAGTAGAGCCTATGGACGATGAGAGGCGGATGACCATCTTGGAACATTTGGAGGAACTCAGGGGACGGCTCATCAAGTCGGTCATAGCCCTACTCGTGACCACCCTTTTCAGTCTGATCTTCACCTCCCGCTTTCTCAAGATCCTCACTGCCCCCATGGGGAACCTCCAGCCCGTCTTCCTCCGCCCCACGGAGATGATCATCACCTATTTCAAGATCGCCCTCATCTCCGGTGTGGCCCTAGCCATGCCGGTCCTCATCTATCAACTTATCCGCTTCATCCTTCCCGCTCTTAAGCCCCACGAGAGGAGATACCTCTATATCATCGTGCCCGGAGCCACCATCTCTTTCCTTGTCGGCCTAGCCTTCGCCTACTTCGCCATGCTCCCCTTCGCTATCCGGTATCTCCTCACCTTCGGGGGCGACATCGCCCGTGCCCAGTGGACCATCGGCGAGTATATCGGCTTCGTGACCACCATACTTCTCTGGATAGGGCTAGCCTTCGAGACACCACTGGTGATCTTCTTTCTCGCCAAAGTAGGCATCATCACCCCGGCTATGCTTTCCCACTACCGAAGATACGCCATCCTGGCCATCGCCGTTATCGCTGCTGTCATCACCCCCACCCCCGACCCCTTCAATATGATGATAGTGATGGTGCCCCTTTTCCTACTATACGAAGCGGGGGTGCTTCTGGCCAAATTCGCCTAGTCTACAGAGGCACTGAGATTGCTACGCGAAGGATACCTGGGATAAAGAGCAGAGGGAATTCAAGATGTCCCACTGGTTTGACAGAAAGGAGCGCCGCTGGCTTGAAATGAAGC
>JBHIDN010000342.1:0-2419 GCA_046760125.1 Anaerolineae bacterium | reverse complement strand
GGGGAGGCTCCATGAAGCGGTGGAACGCTTCGTAGAAGATATAGAGGGAGATGAGGACCAAGGTCACTCCATTGATGAGGGCAGCCAGGATTTCGAACCGATAGTAGCCGTAGCTCTTCTCTGGAGTGGCTGGGCGACTGGCGAACCAGACGGCGAAGAGGCTTAACCCCAACGCTCCGGCATCGGTGAGCATATGCCCGGCATCGGAAAGGAGAGCCAGGCTATTGGTGAGGAAGCCTCCTACGATCTCGGCCACCATGAAAACTAAGGTCATGGAGAAGACGATGGTCAGTTCTCGCGCCCCCCGACCGCGATGGTGCTCACGTATCTTTTCACTCATTTTAGTCTCGTCTTAGAAAGACGGTCATGCAGTGAATGCCGCCCCATCCCTTCCGCAGTTCGCTTATATCCTGCTCTAAGACCTCCACCCCCGCTTTCTCCAGCATCTCTCGGGTGCGAGGGTTTCCGGCAGGCATCACTACCTTCCCCGGCTCCAGAGCCACGAAATTCAAAGCCATCCCTTCTTTTACCTCTTCCACCCAGGGGGCCTCTAAAACGTGAAAGCCTCGTTCTCGAAGAGCGGCCCAGATATCGTGGGGTGTCTGCCAAGGGAATATGATAGCCAGGTCCGGGGCGATGAGGTTCATTAAGCCATCCACATGGGGGTGTCCGTAGGGTATGGAAAAGGGTAGAAAATGGTTCACCCCCATGGGTCGAAGCACCTCCTCCACTTGCCGAACCCCTTCTCTATTGGCTCTCACTCCGGTGCCTAAGATCACCGTCTCTCGGTCGACCCACATGCCGCAGGCCCCCTCGAATATGCCCTTCCCGGTGACGGTCCGTACGATGGGGACGCCTAGGCGGGCCAATGTCTGGGCCACCCATCGCTCTTCCCCTCGACGCACCTCTAGAGCATGGCGGGCTATTATCGCTCCCTCCGGGGTCATGAAAACCGAGTCTCTTAAGAAGTAAGCGTTGGGTCTCTGGGGGTGCATATCCTCTACATAGTAGACTTGAGCGCCGTTTTCTCGGTAGATGGCGGCTAAACTATCGTGCTCCTCTCTAGCCTTTTCGGGATCGACTATCTCCCGCCACCGCCAGACCGTAGGGTCGGTAACCCCTTCGATCTCCGCCCCTGGCCGACGCAGAAGGACGGCCTTTAGTTTTCCCACTTCGGAGGAGACTCCCCAGTCGCCGCCCCAAAACTGAGGGATCTCTGGTGCGAATTCCGTCTCTCGGGCTAGCCATCTCTCCATCTTGGGGGCCGTTCATCTCCCTTACTGATATCGAAAGGCGATGTAAATAGATGACAGCGAGGGGGCTAAAGCCCCCTCTCATAAATATACCTCACCCTCCCTAGTGTGTCAAGGATAATATGGTGAGGGCTTAGCCATCCCTAGGAGGCTCTCTCCTGAAGCGCGGCGAGGCGAGATTTCCGAAAGGCGGCGATAACCCCCTCCTTGAGGGAGAGCCAGGGGCTGGTCACGCAGACGGCCGATGGTTCCGTGAGGGCGATGTAATCTTCGGTAACGGCATCCAGGGCTTGGAGTAGGGTAGCCTCTTGGATGGCGTGCATCTGTCCACGGATGACAAAGGGCCCTACATAGGCCGTCACCGGGCGAGCCACCTTGTGGACGGTGATGAACTCCGCACTGAAGATCCTCGTCTCCTCGATAAGCCAGGCCATGATTATCCCCTCTTTGTTCACCATCAAAGATGGTACGGGCAGGGGGCGAGAGCCCGGCTCAGCGGCCAGGGAACAGATCGAGGCCTCGGTGAGGGGGAGAATGGACCGAAACCGGTCGTTGAGGATGTCCAAGAGGCGTCGAGGCGGCCGCGTTACTAACGTTCCTTTCATCTCATACGAATCCGAGTAGAGGGCTACCTCATACCTCGCTTCGTCCGAGGGTTGGCGGTTCATAGGTTTCTCCCAGGCGGAAGAGTCCACCTTTCTATTTTAGCACTCCCTTCTCAACAAAGCAAAGCGATGAGAAGGGGCATTTTCCCTTAGCCGACCAGGGGAGTGAATAAAGAGAGAGTCCGGGCCGAAGAGCCTGCGGAAGGATAATAATCTATCGCAGCTCCTGCCCAAACTCTCCTTTCCAACTCTACTGTAGGAGCGAACGTTTGACAAGCCTTACTTTGGTACCAATTCTCTTGTCTTAGCCAGGCTGGCAACTCGTCCGGGTGAATGTGGACTCGGAAGCCGAGTTCCAGGAGGAGAAAGGGCTGTTTGAGGAGGTGTGTCGTGTAGGCGTCCGCAAGGGGTGGAGGTATTATTTGGACAGTTCTATGTGCAGGGATAGACTAACCTTAAGGGGTAACTACAAACTGTGTTCTGGTGCGCCTGGCGGGACTCGAACCCACAACCTACTGATTCGTAGTCAGTCGCTCTCTCCAGTTGAGCTACAGGCGCATG
>JBHIDN010000341.1:0-2455 GCA_046760125.1 Anaerolineae bacterium | reverse complement strand
GTCTCCCGGGTTGCCTTCCCTGCCTCGTGGGGGTGTACCCCCACAGCCGCATAGATCTGCGGGTATCTAGCAGCCAGGGCTATCGCCTCCTTATTCGATTCCAGATCGATCCCCACCTCAATGATCTTCATCACCCCATTCGCTTCGGCTCTAGCCACCACCTCGTCGCGGTCGAGATCGAACTGGCGAAGATGGAGATGGCAATGGGTGTCAGTCAACAACCTTCGACCCCTCAAGCCCTGCCAGCCGCGTCCCCTCTTTCAGCATCTCCTTCAACCGCTCCTCGCTGGTCGCCTCCCCATAAATCCTGATCTTGGGTTCCGTGCCCGAGAAGCGGACCAGAAGCCAAGACCCCCCTTCCAGTTCGAATTTGAAGCCGTCCATAGTATTGATACCGGTAACCCTTAAACCCGCGATCTCCTGGGGTCGAGCGGCCTCCAACCGTCGCTCCATCTCTTCTCGTTCTTCTGGGGGGATGAGGCTATCGATCCGGTCATAGTAATGGGAACCCACCTTAGAATAAAGATAGTCGATCAATTCCGAAGGACACATATCCTTCTGGACCAGAAGGTCGAGGATAAAGAGACAGGCCAATATCCCATCCCGCTCCGGGATATGGCCCCTAAAGGCGAACCCGCCGCTCTCCTCCCCTCCTATCATCGCCTGGGTCTCTACCATCTTGGGGGCTACATACTTGAAGCCTACCCCGGTCTCATAGACGGGAACGCCATAGAGTTCTCCCAATCTATAGAGCATGGAGGTGGTGGAGAGGGTCTTGACGATGGGCCCCCGCCAGCCACGCAACTCAAGAAGATAAAGGGCTAAAAGGGCATACACCTGCAACTGGTTGACGAACCGCCCTCTCTCATCCACCAGGCCCAACCTATCAGCATCGCCATCGGTGGCCAATCCTACGTCCGCCCCTGAAGCCTTAACCGTCTCTTGGAGGAAACCCATGTTGGGCGGGATGGGCTCCGGACGAAGCATACCCGGAAAGAGAGGGTGGCGTTTGTTATGTATCTCTGTAACCTTGGTCTTACCCCCTTCTAAGATACCGCTCAGCCAACCGGCTCCCGCTCCCCACATGGAGTCCACAACCACCCTAAGCCCTGCCTCCTTGAGGGGTTCTATCTCTACGAGATCTCCCAGATGGGCTAAGTAGGCGGGAGCGGGATCGAAGGTCTCGATGAGGCCCCGCCTCCTTCCCTCATCCAAGGCGATCCGCTCCACCCCTTTGAGTTTGGCGATCTGCCTCTCGATCTGGGCCAGGATCTCTGGCGACGCAGCCCCCGCGTACTCGGAGCGCACCTTAAACCCGTTATCCCAGGGCGGGTTGTGGCTGGCGGTGATGATGACATTGCCCGCCGTTCTTTTCTCCAAGATAGCATAGGTTACCACCGGGGTGGGCGCAGCCTTGTCGCAGAGGTAGACCTTTATCCCGTTTCCGGCCAAGACTTCCGCCACGGCAGCCGCGAAATGCTCTGAAGCGAAACGGGTGTCGTAGCCCACCACCATGCCCTTACCGGCCTGCCCCGAATCTATAAGGTGCCGGGCCACCCCCTGGGCACAACGACGCACATTCTGGAAGGTGAAATCCTCGGCGATGACCCCTCGCCAGCCATCGGTGCCGAATTTGATCTCCGCTGCCACCCTAATCCTCTTCCTCCCCTTCTGAGAGCAAGGCTAAATCGGCATCCACCATCATCCGCACTAGTTCGGGGAAGGAGACCGTAGGCTCCCAACCCAAAACTTCCCGAGCCTTAGTGGCGTCGCCCACCAAGTAGTCCACCTCCGCGGGACGGATGAGCTGGGGGTCGACCACCACATAATCACGATAGTCAAGATTCAGGTAACCAAATGCCTCTTCCAAGAAATCTCTCACCGAGTGGGCCTCGCCGGTCGCTACCACATAATCGTCTGGCTTCTCCTGCTGCAACATAAGCCACATCGCTCTCACGTAGTCTCCAGCGTAACCCCAATCGCGTCGAGCCTCCAAATTCCCCATGCGCAACTCATTAGCCAAACCTAACTTAATCTTTGCCGCCCCATAACTAATCTTTCGGGTGGCAAACTCCAGACCCCGCCGCGGCGATTCGTGATTGAAAAGCAACCCAGAGCAGGCAAAGACATCATAACTCTCCCGGTAGTTGACTGTGATCCAGTGGCCATAAACCTTGGCCACCCCATAGGGGCTTCGGGGGTAGAAAGGGGTCTTCTCGTTCTGAGGGGATTCCCTCACCTTCCCGAAGCATTCGCTGGAGGAAGCCTGATAAAACCGGATCGTCGAATCCACCAGCCGGATAGCGTCCAAGATCCGGGTTACCCCTAAAGCGGTCACCTCTCCGGTGAAAACCGGTTGATTCCAAGAGGTGGGAACGAACGATTGAGCGGCCAAGTTGTACACCTCCTGGGGTCGATGCTCCCGCAAGATCTCGATCAGAGATACCTGGTCCAA
>JBHIDN010000340.1:0-2456 GCA_046760125.1 Anaerolineae bacterium | reverse complement strand
CCAGCGAAGCAGCCCCCATAAAGACCAGTTCATGGATCAGACGATGCAGCGTTTTTTCAAAGCCATGGCCCAAAATACTTTTGAAGCCGGCTGGTTGAGACTGAGTTTCATCCTCATCAATGGCCTCAAGATGGCTAGCCTCTTCTGCTTCGACTACGGCGACTCGATCCTCTTATACAATTCCGGCTACGACCCGGAGCGGTATCGAGCCTTGAGCCCCGGCGTCCTGGCCACCGCTCACTGCATCGAGGAGGCAATCCAACGAAAGAAGAAGGTGTTCGACTTTCTGCGGGGGAGTGAGGAGTACAAATACCGGTTCGGGGCCCAGGATACAGAAGTCTACCGTCTAGTAGTGACCAGGGCTAGAAGTCGCTGACCACAAAGAGATCAAGGATAATGCGAATCGCTATGCTCAGCGTCCATACCTGTCCCCTAGCCACGCTGGGAGGTAAGGAGACAGGGGGGATGAACGTCTACGTGAGGGATTTGAGCCGGGAGTTAGGGAGGCGGGGCTTTCTAGTGGACGTCTTCACCCGGGCCCAGGACCCGGAGATAGTCGGGCCACGGCCCCTAGGGGAAAACGGCCGCGTCATCCATCTCCCCGCCGGCCCCCTAGCCCCCTACGACAAGAAACTACTATATAACCACCTGCCGAAGTTCGTGGAGGGGGTGAAGCGATTCACTGAAGAGGAGGGGATCTCCTACGACCTCATCCATAGCCACTATTGGCTCTCCGGCTTGGTGGCCTGGGAACTCAGGAAGGCCTGGAACTTGCCGGTCATCCAGATGTTTCACACTTTGGGACATATGAAAAATCTGGTGGCCCAGAGCGACGAGGAGAGGGAGACGGAGACCCGCTTGCGAGCGGAGCGGGAGATCATGGGGTTCGTCGATCGGCTGGTGGCGGCTAGCCCCTTAGAGAAGAGACAGATGATAAAACTGTACGGGGCTGATCCCAAAAAGATAGAGGTCATCCCCTGTGGTGTAGACCTCTCCCTCTTTCACCCTGTCGATGTCTCCCAAGCCAAAGAGCAGTTAGGATGGCCTCCAGGCCGCCAGATGGTGCTCTTCGTAGGGCGGATCCAGCCCCTCAAGGGGATCGACATTCTACTCAAAGCCATAGCCCTAGCCACTGACGATCTCCCCGATCTCTGTGGGCATTTGGGCCTCACTATCATAGGTGGCGACCCCCAGGCCACTATGGACCGGGAGATGCTCCGCCTGACGAGGCTGAAAAAGAAATTAGGCATATCCGATCTGGTCACCTTTCTGGGCGCTAGGGACCAGGATACCCTCCCCTACTACTATTCCGCCGCCCAGGTCTGTGTCATCCCCTCCTATTACGAATCCTTCGGCATGGTGGCCCTAGAAGCGATGGCTTGCGGAAGGCCGGTCATCGCTTCCAAGGTAGGTGGCTTGACCTTCACCGTGAAAGATGGGGTGACGGGGTACCTAGTGCCCGATGGCGACCCTGCGGCCCTATCCGAGAAACTGAAACTGATCCTTACAGATGAGAAACTGCGACGTCGGATGGGGGAGGAAGGTATCAAGACAGCTCGGCGGTATAGATGGCCGCTGGTAGCCAATAAGATAACCTCCCTCTACGGACAAATAGTAACTCAACCAGTTCCCGTGGGAGAGGAGGCGAGTGACTAGAATCCTGGCCATCATGGCCCACCCCGACGATGCCGAGTTTACCTGTGGCGGCACCTTCGCCAAATGGATCAGAGAGGGCAAAGAGGTGCATTATATCGTCTGCACCAGCGGAGACAAGGGGACCAAGGATCCAGAGATGACCCCCCACCGCTTGGCGGAGATAAGAGAAAAGGAGCAAAGAGCGGCCGCTCAACTCCTGGGGGTGAAAGGCGTCACCTTTCTCCGTCATAAGGATGGGGAATTGAAGGTGGATATGGCCTTCCGGGCCGAGATCGCCATGCTCATCCGCCGCCACAAGCCAGAAATAATCTTCACCCACGATGCCTGGCGTCCCTATCAACTCCATCCTGACCACCGAGCGGTGGGGCTCACCGTCACCGATGCCATCGTCGCCGCCCGCGACCGTCTCTACATGCCCGGCCTGGTAACTATAGGGTTAGAAGCCCATACGCCCCGGGAGATCTACCTTTGGAGCAGCGGCGAGCCCGATTATTACGAAGATATAGCCGAGACCATCGAGATCAAGTTGAAAGCCCTCAGCCGCCATCGAAGCCAACTCTCCCGCTTCCCCCAATGGCGGAAGCGGATACGGGATTGGGCCGCGGCCACGGGAAAAGAAAAAGGCCTCCAGTTCGCTGAGGCTTTCAAGCGTATCACTCTGTAGGAAACCTTTCTCATGCTCAAAGTACGTAGGGCAGGTCTCTATACCTGCCTTTGGTTATCATTATAGCCTGGCTCGGATTTTCCTTACAGGATCCCTGTGGGAGAAATCCGAGGCCAGAGTGAGGGTTTCGTAGCGT
>JBHIDN010000339.1:0-2458 GCA_046760125.1 Anaerolineae bacterium | reverse complement strand
CCACCACCCCTTCCAGGGTAACGGTATGGCCGTTATAGTAAGCCAGGGCGGTCTCATCGAAGTGGGGAAGGGCTACGAGGTACCGAACCCCGCCGAGGAAAATGAAGAGGAAGCAAAGATTGACCAGCCTGAGGGGAGCCCCTCGCCACCCCAGGAGAAGGGAAATCAGGGAGAGAAGGAACGCCACCCCTAGCGCCCATCCGGGTGGAAAGAGAAAGGAGGCGAGCCAGATGCCCGCCAGCCACGCAGAGCCGAGATAAAGGAGGATCATGGCTCTAGTCTCGTGAGGCGGGCTCCACAACCGCTATCTCATCCTGGCCTTGTAGCCAATCGACGAAGAGATCGACCAAGCGAGGATCCAATTGGGTGCCTTTGGACTGGAGCAAGATAGAGATAGCCTCCTTCTGAGAATAGGCAGGCCTGTAGGCCCGACTAGAGGTAAGGGCATCGAAAGTATCGGCCACGAGCAAGATGCGAGCACCCAAGGGGATCTCTTCTCCTCTCAGGCCATCGGGATAGCCAGAACCATCGTATCGTTCGTGATGGTGGCGAACTAACGGGATTCGATCTTCCATGAAAGGTACGGGCTTCAGGATCTCCTCCCCGCGCTGGGGATGGGCCTTCACCATCTGATACTCGTCATCGGTGAGCCTGCCCGGCTTATTCAGGATCTCCTCGGGGATGCCTATCTTCCCTATATCGTGGAAAAGAGCCGCCTCCTCTAGAGATTTCAGTTCCTCCTCCGAGAGGCCAGCCAGCCTTCCGAGCTGGACAGCATACTCGGCCACCCGCTGCGAGTGACCGGCGGTGTACTTATCCTTAACCTCAACAGCAGTCCGAAGGGCTTCCACTGTGCCTAGATAACTACGCTCTAGATCCTTGAGAGAATGACCTAGGCTTTCAGTCAGCCTCTCTAACTCGATATTCTGCTTGACCAAGGTCTGCGAGGCGCTCCGCACGATGCCGAAGAGCCCCACATACAAGGCTCCAAACCCCATCACAAGCCCAGACCAAAGAACTCGGCGACTATCGTCGATATGCTCCTTGAGATGGTCGGGGGTATGGTAGACCTCATAGACACCTATTACCCTCCCGGAATCAGGGGAGAGAATGGGCACATATATCTCCATCAGTCGCGCGAACTTACCTCGTTCCTCGACATGCTCTTCCGCTGTAAGATCAGATATCTTCATGGCGAATTCCCCGTCGAGCGCTCTCTCCAAGTCTTCCTCCACTGGAAATGAACGCCCCACCAGGTCTGTCGCATTCGAGTATACAACCACTCCCCGAGTATTCCAGATTTTCACCCGAACGATACTCTCGGAGAGCACCGCCTCCCGAACGACCCGGTCTATCTCCGCATAGCTATCCGAATCCAGAGGGTACTCTAACTCCAGGCCCTCCAAAAGTGGGCTTATCAATCTGTCAACCTGGGCACCCGCCTCGCGGGCGGCCTGATTTAGGGTAGTCCTTTCCAACTGCTTGGTGAGCGCCCATCCTAGAATTAAACCTGTGGCCGCCATAAAAAGAAAACTGAGGAGCGAAAACTTGCTGAGTAACGTCAGTTTCACGCCTCTTCCCCCACCGATCTGAAACTCCTCAAAAAACTACATTTTCAGCCTCCTGAATATATCATAGAAGGTCAAAATCCGCAAAACCCTTCGGCTAGACAAGACAATCCCAATACGAGTCAGCGGACGGTGATGAGATCCTCTATGTCAGCAAAGGTAACCTCGCCGATGCCCCGGACGTTCTTGATATCCTCGATGGCAGCAAAGGGGCCATTGGTCTCTCGGTAATCTACGATCCGCTGGGCCAAGACCGGCCCAATGCCGGGGAGGGTCTCCAGTTCCGCGGCGGTGGCAGTGTTGATGTTGATCTTCCCCCCGGCTTGGCCACCGGTGGAGAGAGGCAGAGGAGGGTTCTCCTCACCTACTTGGGGGACATATATCTGTTCCTCATCATACACCCTTTTAGCCAGATTGACCCGCGCTAGGTCAGCCTCATCGGTGGGCCCTCCAGCGGCCTCCAGGGCATCAGTCACCCGGCTTCCCGGGGGTAGGAAGTAGACCCCGGGGTTCCTCACCGCTCCCACAACGTAAACCCCTATCTCCGCTGGGGTGGAAGTAGGAGCCGGGGTGGGCTCGATGATCTCGATGGGGGTGGGCCGCGGCCAGCGCAAATAGAGAAGAACCCCACCCAACAGGATAAACAAAAGGAGGATCAGAGATATGTAGCCCCCATACCTCTCCCAGCCGTGAGACTCGTTCCCCATCTCCTCGCTCCCAAAGAGGGTTGCGGCTTCGCTCAAGCGTTCGACGTCGATTTATCCAGCCAGGCGCGAATAGAAGGGATATGCTGGCTATAGTGCTCGTAGGAATCGGCGGCGATGCATTTCCACACCGGCAAGCCATCAGTCCACAACGAGTCCAAAAACGGCTTAAGGCGATGCGGATCG
>JBHIDN010000338.1:0-2463 GCA_046760125.1 Anaerolineae bacterium | reverse complement strand
TGGCCGCGGGGCAAGGTCTCCTGGGAGAACCTGGGGGGTAAACAGTCGTCCTTCTTGCTAAATCCCTCTCTCAGGTTGAAGAGGCGCTCCAGGTTCCAGATCCTTTCGCCCATCCTCAAAAGTTCTCTTGCCTCTAGGGGCTCGCCGGTTACCGAGGCCAAAAGGCTAGCGTAATGCTCGGGGTTGAGGGCGAAGATGGTGAAGATGCAGAGGCCCATAGAGTCGATGACCGCGCTCAGGTCTTGATACAGTTTGACCAGGGCGGCTTTGCCCTCGCTGGTGAAGCGGTCCACGGCGTAGGGAGCGGCTAGAGCCTCAGGGCCGATCAGATAGGCTCGCAGATGGCAACCGCCGCGGTTGGAGGTGGCATAGGCCAAGCCCATGGCCCTAAAGCCGCGGGGGTCATAGGCGGGGAGTTCTAGACCCTTGACGCTCATGGAGAGTTCCGGGTGGCCGAAGCGAGAGGCCAATCGGAAAGAGCCCTGGGCCAGGTATTTACCGAAGCCCTCGTTTCGGCCGATCAGTTCGGTGCATTTGAGCACCGCCTCACCGTTGCCGAACCGTAGATCCCCACCCAACTCCTCCCTTATCATATCTTGGGTGGCTTTATCCAGATACCCCCTCTCCCATAGTTCCATAGCGCAGGCGATGGTGTTGCCGGCGGATATGGTATCGAAACCCAGTTCGTTGCAGTTGTAGTTGGCCTCAGCGATCACCTCTAGGTCTTTCACCCCGCACGTGGGGCCCAGAGCCCAGATGCTCTCGTACTCAGGCCCTTCCCCGTGGCGATCTGTCGTCCTGGTGGCTCTACCGCAGGCCACGGAGCAGGTAGCGCAGGCCACGCTCCGCTCGTAGAGGAGTTCTTTGAGCGTCTCCCCGGAGACGGAGTCGGCATCCGGGAAGTATCCCTCTTGGAAGTTTCGGGTAGGGAGCGCGCCGTATTCGTTGATGATGTTGATGAGAACGGCGGTTCCGTACTCCTTCAGGGCGTTTTTGGTGATGGGGGCCTCGCTCAAGATGGCGAGAGCGTCCTTCTTGGCCTCTTGGAACCTCTCGGGGTCGGCTATGCGTGTCTTATGGCTTCCCTGGACCACGACCGCCTTCAGCTTCTTTGCTCCCATCACACAGCCAGCCCCACCTCTTCCCGCCGCCCGGTCCTTTTCGTTCATCACCGAGGCGAAAAGCACCCCTTTCTCTCCCGCGGGGCCGATACAGGCTACCGCTGCTTGGGGCGATGTCTCTTTTAGTAGCCTATCGGTGGTCTGGTGGCTGTTCATGCCCCAGAAGGGGGAAGCATCTCTGAGTTCCACCTTCTGGTCATCTATCCATAGGTAACAGGGGTTTTGGGCCGCGCCCTCTATGACAATAGCATCGAACCCCGTCCTCTTCAGGGCGATGGGGAAGCGGCCACCGGAGTTGGTGCTCAAGATAGTGTTGGTGAGGGGTGATTTGGTCACCATCTCGTAGCGAGAGGAAAGGGCTGCCCCTGTGCCGTTCAGGGGGCCGGTAGCCAATATCAACTTGTTGCTTGGAGAGAGGGGGTCTGTGTGGGGCGGAAGTTCATCCCAAAGGATCACGCTTCCTAACCCGCGCCCCCCTACGTAGTCTCGGGCCAGGTTATCTTCCAGGGTTTCTATGCTGACCCGTCCTTGGCCGAGATCGACCCGCAGGATCTTGCCGTGGAAGCCGCCTCTTACCATCAGAAGTCCTTGTCCTTTCTGTATCGCCTGTAGGGGCAGAGGCGGCACTTTTTCATGTAGATCTCCCGAACCTCTCTCCTTTGCTTGGTTGTCTGGCCATGAGGACAGATGATGCAGGGGATGACCTTAGCCTCCGCCCAGGCCTGGGGGTTGAGCCTTATCCAGTTCATGGTGGCTAGGATGTTCAAGGGGCTGCTGGTGCCGATCCTGAATCGAAGGGGGTTTCTCAGTTGGGGTTCCTTTGCCCCGGCATAGATCAACCTCACCACGGTCATGGCCTCTCTGATACCTCCGGCCGCCTTCACGCCCACATCGGGACCCGCCGCCTTTCTCATCAGCCAGATATGCTCGGGGGTAGCGCCCAGGGGGTCCATGCCGGTAGAGTTCTTCACGAAATGGGCTCCGGCCTCCTTGGCCACTTGACACGCCTCTACGATCTCCTCCTCGGTCAGTTCCCCAGAGCGGATTATCACTTTGACCAGTTCCCCCTGGGCGGCCTGAACCACCGCTTCGATCTCTTCCCGAGTGTAGTTTCGATCCCTCTTGAAGCGACCGACGTTGATCACCATATCGAGTTCTACGTTGCCAGCCCCCTCCCCCCTCAGATCTCGGCTCGTCTCTACAATCTCCGCTGCCTGCCGGCTCTTACTCTGAATAGAGGATTTCCCCAGGGGGAAGTCAAGCACGTAAGACTCTTTGACCGGGCTGCCTTTGAGTAACCTGGGCAGTAGATCGACCTCCACCGGGTTGACACAGATGGCGT
>JBHIDN010000337.1:0-2464 GCA_046760125.1 Anaerolineae bacterium | reverse complement strand
CGTGCGGGTTCGAATCCCGCCCGCCCCATAGAGCACAATATGTCCTAGTCAGTCGCTGAATTCGTCCTATATCTAGTGGTGTTGGGCTCTCCCGCGATGGGAGAGCTCAGACTATGATTCGTCATTTATGAACCGAGAACGCGAGAACAACTCCCCTAGCCTATCAGGTAGACCGGGCTTCCAATTGGCTCTTGCCTGATGACTTCGGGCGAGCGACTCCGCTTAGGTCAACCGGTCACTGACAACGCCTCGTTTCTTGCCCAAAAGGGGAGAAGAAGATATGTCACGCCCCCTGACTTTCAGCCCTCCTCTTCAACCGCTTGGCCACCTTGCGAGTCACTTCGCTTAGAAAGTTGAAATAGGCTTCCAAATCGGTCATCAGCCAGAACTTTTTCTCATCGATCTCTTCCTTCAAATGGCTGTAGAACTCCCTATCTTCAACCTCTTCGCCTTTGAGGAGAAAGCCCAGGAGCCGGCTACCAGCATCGATGAGCCGGAACGTGCCATAGGTCTCCGGTTCGTCTACGCAGCCTCGGGCGCTGGTCACCAGGAAGATGATAAGTTCGAAAGCATCGTCCTCGGTGAGTACTTTAGGCTGGTTCATACTTCCCACCCCTTTCCATATCGGTCGGCATAGGCGATGCGACTCAGGGGCAACCTGCCAGGTGGCTTAGGGGGTCTCTCGAAATGGCCCAAGGTGACAATGAGGGCGGGCTCGACCCCCTCGGGGATGTCGAGGATCTCCCTGATGGCCTCCTTGGCGAAGGAGAGGGCGGGACAACTACCGATCCCCAAGGCGAAGGCAGCTAACATCATATTCTGCGCCGCCACGCCACAATCGGCCGCATAGGTCCATTCGTCCCAAGGGGTGGCATCCGCAGCCTTTTCTATGCAGATGACGATGAAGGCAGCCGGCATGGCGAAGATACCCGGGGAGACTTTTCTGATCATCTCCTTGACCGTGGGGTCAGTGACCACGATGAATCTCCATCTTTGCTGGTTACTGGCGGTGGGCGCCCATCGGGCTGCATCTAGAATCTCGGTCAAGATCTCCTTAGAGATAGGTTCATCGGTGAACTCCCTGATGCTTCTTCTCCGTTTAATAGCCTCTAGAGTATCCATTTCAAGCCTCCCAAATAGGTCCCTTCAAGTATCGACAGGAGCAAGGCTCGACAACAGCATCAGAAAGAACAAGCGGCTGCGGCGATGCCTTCGCTGGGGAAGCCCCTCACCGACTCAATATCCGATGATCTCCTTTTTCGGGGGATAAGGATAGCTCTTCTTGCTATGGGAGAGCCCCAAATCGACTAGGGCCTCAGCCATCTTTAGGGCCACAGTAGCCGGGTCGATAACCGGTACCGGACAGCCTCTCTCCCTCAAGCCCTCTTCCACCTCGAGGGCCAGGCCCATCATCCCCGTGCAACCGAGGATGATGACGTGGGCACCATCCTCCTGGACGGCTTTGACCGCTTGCTCTACGAGGAGTGCAGAGAGTCGCTCTCGACCCTCCTCCATCTCCAGAACAGGGAACTCCACAGATCTAACCGAGGCGAGCTTATCCTTTACCCCATACGCTGTGGCTTGATCTTCAAACTGGAGGACGAGGCGGTCCAGCACAGCGAGCACGGAGAATTTATGGCCCAGCATGGCTGCCAGGTGCATGGAGGCCTCATATCCCGGGCTGCCCTCAAGCCTGGGTCGGCCATGCAGTTGATCACAATAGAATCGACGCCCTCCTCTCCTGCCTGGCGGACCTTGGCCAAGATACCCGGCACCGCCAGTGCATCATCGTATTCGCTTTCGATGGAGGCTGGACCGGCATCCAGAAAGACGTTAGTCACCTCCACGTCCGACTTGGCGGCCGCGGTGAACTCCTGAAGAATTAAAGGGCCAAAACTTTTGATTATTATGGGGGTCACCACTCTAATTTTCACGCCCTCTACCTCCCTAGCGGTAGGGCTCTCAAGAATCAGCCTTCTTTCGACTGACGGCCATATCGCTCCTCCACGGGGATGTAGTCGATCTCATAGCCGAAGTAGCGGGGTCCTACCAGAGCCAACCCCTCTGGCGTCCGCCACTTGGGGTCGCAGGGTATGCCCAGAACCACCACCCGGAAGCCGTAGCGTAGCCCCTCGGTGGTGATCGGCTCGCCCGTCTCTGCCTCCAAGACGGTGATCAGGTCTGGCACCGAGACCACGATCTCCCCATCTAAGATAGCGACCAAGTTTTCATTCTGGAAATTAAGTTCGAAGGTATGGGAGGTATATTCATCGATGCCCTCAAAGGTTGCCTCTCCCCTGGCGAAGCCGGCTACGGTACGCCTCTCCACATCCACGATCTTGCCCTCGAAGATCTCGAAGCCCCCCACCACACCCCTCACCGCTTCCACCACGTCGCTCTTCGTAGCCCGGGCTTCCCTTATGGTTCGACCGATCTCCTCCGCCAGGCTTATCGTGTTGGGCAC
>JBHIDN010000336.1:0-2469 GCA_046760125.1 Anaerolineae bacterium | reverse complement strand
AAGTATTTCACGTTCAGAAAACTGTAGAGGGGCGAAGAGCGGCTCCCTATCGCTTGCCGGTACCGTTCGAAGTCCGCCAATTTTAGCGGGGTATATATCCCCCCTATATCGAAGAGCCGGTGGATGAGGGCCAAGTCAGGCTGCCAGACCCCCCATATCTCCTGGGGGACCTCAATGCGATAGAAAGCCTCCTCTCCCTTGAGGAACTCTATGGCAGCCGGATGCTGGAACCCCCTGGTGGGATCGGTGGTGCCGATATCGATGTAGGCCCCCGTCGCAGCCAGATCGAGGAATATCAAACCTATAGCCAAGAACCCCACCATCTGCGGCCTCGCCCACCGATGCCCTCGGATGTAAAGGATAAAGAGGCTCCCGCCCAAGAAGAGGAGGAAAAGCACCAGTCCCTGGGTGGCGTTGCCTATGCGCTGCAATATCACCGGATCCTTGTCTTGGCTGAAGATGAGAACCGCGTAAGCGAGGGGCACGGTCATCAGGGTCAGGGCTAGAAAAGCGGGAAGGGAGAGCCCGAGCACCCCTTTAAAGAGGGCATGCTTTCCATGCGTTAAGGGACGCAAGATGGCATCCAGCCCCAAGGCAGCCAGAAAAGCGAGGGCAAAATCTAAGAGGAGGATGAACCGGGCTGGGGCGCGGAGTTGCTTAAACCCAGGAACCATGCCATAAAGCCAACCATGAAGGATAGCGCCATCGCCCAGGGCCAAAAGCAAGGAGATAATGGCCAAGACCAAGAGAAAGCGGGTCAAATCATCTCGCCGGAAAAAGAGGGCCAAGGAAGCGAGAACTAGGGGCAGAACCCCTATATACCCCACCTCCACCCTATCCCAGAGCCCCCAGGAAAGCCGTGGCCCACGGCCGAAGAAGCCGGGGTTAAGGAGCCCTATCAATTGCGCTGGAGAGAGGGAGAATTTAGCCGCCTCTTCATAGGGGATCTGCGCCCGCACCGAGAGTTGCATCATCTCGTAGCCGGGGAGGAGAAGAAAAGCCGTGGCCCCCAAGGCGATAACCACGGTAAGGGCCGCGAGACCTAGAAGAAGCGGTATCGCCCCATAGTCCCCTCGATAGGCAAGGTAAAGGCGATAGAGAAGATAGAGGCCCAGAAGGAAGAGGATATGGAAGATGGGCTGAATGTGGCCAGCCAAGATGGCCACCCCCAGAAATACCCCGGCCAGGAGGGCGCGGTTGACTCTCCTCTCCGTAAGAGCCCTATGATAGAAGAGGAAGACCAGAGGTAGCCAACTGGCGGCAGCGATCATGTTGAGGTTCCCGAAATGGATGATGAAGAGATCGGAGAACATGAAGGCTATGGCCCCAGCCAGGGAGGCCAAGCGACCGATACCTCCCTCTTTCCTAATGAAGCGGAGGCAGAGGTACATAAAAGCCCCCGCTAAGAAGAAGTGGAGAACAGAGATCAACTCCAGAGTGCGGAAGGTGACCTTGGGCACCAGGAAGAAGAGGAGAAGGTTTATAGGGTAAAAAAGGCCCGTTTGGATATCGGCGGCGAAGGGAGCGCCCCCATAAAGGTAGGGGTTCCAGAGGGGCACCTCTCCTCTCTTCAGGCTCTGGGCAGCGAAACGGTAGAGGGGAAAGAGAAAAGATAGGAGATCACCGCCATCTGCGGGCATCCAGACCGGGGTGAAGAGAAGCCGCCAGAAGAAGCCCGCCGTGGCTAGGGCTAGAACGCCTAGGGCTAGGAGATCACGATGGTAATCATTCCGCAGCCGCCCTCCGGCGTAGAGTCGCCAAGCCCCCAGGAAAGCAAGCAGCCATATAGCGAATAGAGAGAGCAAGAAACCTCACACCCCCTTTCGACAAGGGCGAGTATATCATTCCCCCTCCCCCATTGCAACCCCTTGACAAATTCTCATTTCGTGTTATAATATTAGTAACGATTATCATTATGGTTATGTGCGAATGATCATAGGCCAGGAAGAGATAAGCCGGCGGTTAAATGTCAAAGGGTATCGCCCTACCAAGCAGAGGCTAGCGGTGCTCAAGGTCCTCCAGGGCACCAAAAGCCACCCCGATGCTAACTGGATCTACGAGAAAGTGCGCAAGGAGATCCCCCACGTCAGTTTGGGGACCATATATCGCACTCTCAGCATACTGAAGGAGGCGGGGCTGCTTTTGGAACTCAACTATGGGAGTTCGCAAAACCGCTACGATGGCAATACCGAAAGCCACTATCACATCGTCTGCATCAACTGCCGGCGTATCGACGATCTGGAGTTGCCCTTGGCCAACGAATTGGAAAGACAGGTCAAGGGAGTCACCGATTTCACGGTAACCGGCCATCGGCTGGAGTTCTATGGCCTTTGTCCTGACTGCCGCCCTGGTTAAAAGCAGGGCAACTATCTCACAAGGAGGAAAGAAAGATGATACACATGACCGAGGAAAATCTGAAGGCAGCCTTCGCCGGGGAGAGCCAAGCCCATATGCGCTACCTCATCTTCT
>JBHIDN010000335.1:0-2486 GCA_046760125.1 Anaerolineae bacterium | reverse complement strand
CCAGTCAAGCAGGCGTAGGTCGGGTATGGAAACCCGACCCACATTTCTAACAAAGGAATCGAGGCTTTCCCGCAGGGATCCCGAGGGACAGCCGATTACACTACCGTCACAAACGTCGCCCTAAAGGGCGACGCTACGAAATGTAGCGGCGGCCTGTCCCCCGGCCTGGCAAGTACCGGGGCAGGCTGGCATCGCTGGGCCAGGGACTTTAGCCCGCCGGCAAACGAACGTAGGACAGGTCTCTATACCTGTCCCTTCCAAATATCCCATCGGTCGGGCACTGAAACCCGATCGCCTAAGAACGGTCTAGCCCCCGATCTCCGACATGGTGCGTTCCTGGGGCCATACCCTCTCCGCCAGCCGATGGCCCGAGGGTTTCATATGCGCCCCTTGGGAGATGATCTCTCGTAACTCCTCTAGAGTAGCCCCTTGACGCAAGGGGGTTTTTATCTCTATCTCCTCGTCGGAGAGGAGGCAAGGGCGGAGGCGGCCATCGGCGGTGAGGCGCAACCGGTTGCACCCCTCGCAGAAGCACTCGCTAAGAGGAGCGATGAAACCGATGGTTCCCTGGGCCCTGGGAAAGCGGTAATAACGAGCCGGCCCCCCTCCCAGATCCACCTTGGCCGGCTCCAGGCTCCCCAGATGCCTCTCGATCTCTTCTCTTATTTCCCCCACCGATAGCCCTCTCCACTCCACGCCTGGCCCCAGGGGCATCAGTTCGATATACCGCACATGCCAGCCTTCCCTGCTTAGCCGAGCGAAATCGAGGATCTCGTCGTCGTTGAGGCCCCGCACCACTACCATGTTGACCTTGATGGGTGACAAGCCCGCCCTCCGAGCGGCGTCGATCCCCGCTAGAGTGTCATTCAACCTCCCACCCCGGGTTATCTCCCGGAAGCGTTCCTCTTTGAGGCTGTCTAGGCTGACGTTCACCCGCTTGAGACCGGCCTGGGCCAAACTCTGAGCATATCTGGCCAAGAAGGTGCCGTTGGTAGTCATGGATATATCGTCGAGGCCGGGGATGGAAGCCAGCATCTCTACCAGATCGACCACGCCTTTGCGGGCCAGAGGCTCGCCGCCGGTGAGCCGCACCTTGTTTATCCCCAGGCTGGCTGCGGCTCGAGCCACCCGCTCTATCTCCTCGAACCGCAGGATCTCATGGGAGCGGCGCAGTCTTATACCCTCGGCAGGGCGGCAATAGAGGCAACGGAAATTGCACCGGTCGGTGACCGAGATGCGAAGATAACTTATAGGGCGCTCAAAAGAATCGAGAAAGGGCATAGGCCCTCCCTACGTGCTATTAGAAATGAGGGGTTTGGGACAACACCCCATTTTGGCGGCTCTACGGGCCTCTCACAGGCCCAGGCTCGGTCAGGAAAGCGCGCGCCCGTCCGTCGCCCTGCTCGGCTCTCTCTTCCGCTAGAACTGCCGTTAGCCGACCCGCGGGGCAAGCGACCGAAGGGAGCGCAGAGTTCGCCCGCCCCTCCAAAGGGGAAGACTCTACGCCAACATGGCTTTCAGTGCCCCGGCTCTCAAAAGAGTATGAGGTGGTGCCCTATCATCCCTTTTGGGCTTTCGCCATGGCTTCAAAGTTCTCGTATATCCGGGGCTCCCCGGTCTCCTCCCTCACCCCAAGGGCAAAGCCCTTGATCCTATCCCACACGAGGGCCACTGCCAGCCAGTCGAACAGCAGTTCCTCGTTGAACAGCCCGTGCTTGTAGAGGGTGCCAATGGTTTCGAACCAGCCACAGATTTTGGAGGCGTTGGCGAACCCCTCACTACCCGGAGGATACTTCTCCACGAACTCTGCATAGTCGGGGACGAACTGGTCGCTCCACATCCAGTTCCTCGCTTCCGGTAGTCCCGATGCAGCCGACACCTGAAGAAGTTGAAGCATGAGGGTGGCATCTTGGTAAGTCGGTTTAGCCATCTGTCTGACTCCTTTCTTGTTTAGGTGATGAAGTCCCTCTTCAGAAGAGGCGGGCGAACTTTGCTTGACCTTCTGGACCCCTTGTTCTACAAACGATAGCCCATTAAGACCGCAACGCCCACTGCGATGGGAACGACTACGTAACTCACGAAGTGCAAGACAGTGCCAGGAACCTTACCCCAACGGTCTTGCATCGGTTTGAGTTTCCAAAACGAAATGGGCAGTTTCACACCGGCGAAGTGGGCGATATACGCCACCAGGTCTACCAGCCCAATAATGAGAGCCACGACGCCAAAGATGCGTTCGAACGACATTCATACCTCCATGCGTGGTGGGTGTCTGAGTTGCAGACGAAAAGGCCCCCCCCATCGAAGAGAAAGGCCACATCTGCTCCATCCCGGAGTTAGGCGCACACCCCCATTCAATCGACAGCGGACAGCTTATCTCCAGTCATCGAGCACGTACACGCCAGCCTGACTGAAGCCCGGCTCGTTGGGTTTATGCATAGCTATTCCCAGGTCGTCGGTCCGGAAGCCTTTCTGGAGCATGCTCTCGT
>JBHIDN010000334.1:0-2487 GCA_046760125.1 Anaerolineae bacterium | reverse complement strand
GGTGGCTACCACCTGAGACAACTTGGTCTCCTGCGAGGCCAGGAACTCCAACAGTTTGGCTATAGCCATCAGGCCATCCACAGCCTCATGGAACTGGGGAAAGATGAAACTCCCGGCCCCATCCCCCACCATGACCACCGACTCCCCATCGGCAGCGGTCATGAGAGCCTGGGGGTCTATCTTACAACGCATCACTCGCCCCCCATGCTCCTCCGCTACCCTCTCGAAGATGGTGGGTTGATGGACCGGCACCATGATAGTTCCTCCCGGATGGGCTCGCAGGGCGAGGACGGCCATGGCCGCACAAGCCACACTGCCCGGCAGGATCTCCCCTCTGTCATCGACGAGGAATATCCTCTCCCCTCCCACATCGAGCCTCACCCCTAGGTCGGCCTCCACCGCCGAGGAGATGAGACGCAACCGCTCCAGACCTCGTTGGAACTCCTCGGGCAGGATAGACATCTTACTTTCGTCTATGCGGGCGTTAAGGGCCACCACATCGCAACTCAAGAGGTTGAGGATGGTGGGCAGGACCAAGGATGTTGGGGCGTGAGCGTAATCGACCACTATATGGAACTCAGCACGACAGGTGACGGGGAGATCGATAGCCTCCATGAACCCCTCAGCGTACCGCTCCACGACCTGGGGGGCGTAGGTGATGGTCCCTATATCCTCCAGATAGACGCGACGGAAGTCCTCCCGAAAGAAGATCTTCTCTATCTCTCGCTCTTGGACCTTGCTCAGATTCTGCCCCCGCTCATCGAAGAATTTGATATCCACTACCCGATTATCGTAAGGGGAGAGTCGGACATCCACTCCCCCAGCGGCATCTGTGATCTTGGTTATATAGCGAGCCACGGGGATGGGCATATTTCTCAAGTCGGAGACATGGATGCCCGCCGAGGGCAAGCCAGAGATAATGCCTCGTTTAATCATGCGGGGGCTGCGATGGGGGTCCCGGTTCATGGTCACCGTGGCCCCCAGGGGCAAGGTGGCTCCGAAGGCGGCACCCAACCGGGCGGCGAACTCGGGGGTGAGATCCACATTCACCAGGCCGGTCACCCCGAAGCGGCCGAAAAGGGTCCGACGGCCCTTGGCTCCCCAGATGATGCTAGATTTGACGGTAGCCCCGGACTCTATCTCCTTCTCCGGCCAGATCTTCACCCCGGCATGGATCATTGCCCTCTCCCCCACGATGCTCGCATCTCCCACCACCGCCCCCTCGAAGATCACCACCTTGCTCTTCAGGCTCACCTGGCGTCCCACGATCGCTCCCCGGACCTCCACCCCCTCACCAATGTAGGAGTTGCGCCACACTACGCTCCGGTCGATCTGGGCCCGGTTATCCACGATGGTATGATCCCGGAGAACGCTGGGGCCGTGGACCACCACCCCTCCTTTTATCTTCACTCCGTGCCCCAGATATGTAGGGCCGAAGAGTCGTGCATCGGGGGCTATCTCCACCCCCTCTCCACACCAGATCCGGCCACCGATATCTTTCCCCAAATCGCCTACCTGGACCCTCCCCTCCAGGAGATCGAAGTTGGCCCTCATATACTCGGCGATATCGCCCACATCACACCAATATCCCGAAGCCACGTGACCATAGAGGGGAGCCTTCTTGGTCATCAGTTGGGGGAAGAGGTCTCTGCTGAAATCGTAAGCCTTCCCTGGCTCCATCTCTGCGAGCACCTCGGGCTCCAGAACGTAGATGCCGGTATTTACCGTGTCGGAGATCACCTCCCCCCAGCTCGGCTTCTCCACGAACTGAGTGACCCGCCCCTCCTGGTCGGTGATGATCACCCCGTAATCCAAAGGGTTAGGAACCCGGTATAAAGTGATGGTCACCAAGGCTCCTTCTCGGCGATGGAATTCAACTAACTTCTCCAGATCGAAGTCGGTGAGAGCATCGCCACTTATCACCAGGAAGGTCTCGTCTAGACACTCCTCAGCGTTCTTCACGCCCCCCGCCGTGCCCAGGGGCACCTGTTCCACCGCGTACTCGATCTCCATCCCCAACTCACACCCATCGCCGAAATAATCCTGAATGACATCTGATAGGCTCTGGAGGGTCATCACCACCTGGGTGAAGCCGTTCCTTTTCAAGAGATCCAGGATGTGAGCCAAGAGCGGCTTGTTCACCATAGGCACCATAGGCTTGGGCCGCCCCAGGGTCAGAGGGCGCAGCCTAGTTCCCTGCCCTCCAGCCAGCACCACTGCCTTCATCTCCATCCTCCCTGGCTATACAAAGCACCCCACACTTAATATAACATAATTAGGTGGGGTAGGTAAACATCAAACCTGATATCATGCGGGATAAACTCGGCCACTACAAAACCCTAGAGGTAGCATCGCAATTTATCTGCGACGTTTTATGAGGCTCGTTCCTCGTAGTATATCTTGAATAGCGCCCCGCCCCAGCCGCCGCATTCTAACCCTACATCGAGACACCTGACCCTATCATAAACTAGTTTCGGCTCTTCGCCT
>JBHIDN010000333.1:0-2498 GCA_046760125.1 Anaerolineae bacterium | reverse complement strand
AGCATACATTTTATGGCCACGGTCAAGCATCGCTGGGAGAATCCAAGATCGAAACCGGTCACCGCTCTCTGGGTGATCACGCCTCCGGTCTTCTAGCCACCTCGTTGGAGATGACCATTTAGTGGCTTTGAATGCATAATCGCGGAGGAGACCCTTCCTCGAGAACTTGGACAAAGGTGTCGTGAAAAGGTGGATAGCAAAGTGGTTGCTGCGCGGCGACCGATCCCAGAGGCGGAGGGAGAAACAGGAAGCCTGGGAAGGCGATTGAGGACTCTCCGCACCGAGCGGGGGATCACCTTAGCCCAACTGGGTAGCATGGTGGGCCTATCGGCCAGTTATCTATCTCAGATCGAAAGAAACAAAACTAACCCTTCCCTCGCCACCCTCTCCTCTATCGCCAAGACCTTGGGAGTGGAATTGAGGTATTTCTTCGAACATTCCACTCCAGCCTGGCAGGTGGTGAGGAAAGGCCGGGGGGAGAAGGTCGCTGATCGGAGGGCCAAAGCCACCTTCGAACTCCTCTCCTCGGGAGGGTTCGGAGGGAAGATCGAGCCATATCGAGTCACCTGCCGGCCGGGCATGAGGAGTGAAAGGGATACCCATCCGGGGGAGGAGTTTGTCTTCATCTTGAAGGGCCAACTGGAGATTAGGGTGGGGGAGGAGGTTTTCACTCTGAAGGCCGGTGATAGCATCCATTACCAGGGCAGTCACCCCCACGCCTGGCGCAACGACTCGGGGAAAGACTGCATGCTGATTTGGGCCCTCTCTCCGCCCTTTCTCCCCTCCAAGGAGTGGGAAGAGGGAGGCTGAAGTTATGGAACTGGCCGCGGCGGCTCGGAAGCTAGTTAAGGAGGTCATACCGGTGAAGCCAGGGGAGCAGGTGGTGATCACTGCTGATACCTCCAGCGATGAGCGCGTGGTGTGGGCCACAGCACAGGAGGCTTATGCCCTGGGTGCCATCCCCACCATCATCTGGTATGAGAGCCTTCCCGACCCTTGCCTAGACCCTCCTCCGGCGGTGGCGCGAGCCTTGACGGCAGCCGATGTGTGGATAGAGTTCGCCGTGGCCTATACCCTCTACAGCAACGCCCATCGGGAGGCCATCGCGGCCGGTTGTCGGCACTTTTGTTTGCCGGGCATGGACGTGGATATGATGGTGCGGACTATCGGAAAAGTGAACTATCCCCTCCTGGAGGAGATGGCCAGTATCCTCTATGCGCTCTCCCACCAGGCCAAGGAGATCCACGTGACCAGTCCCGCGGGCACCGACCTGGTGGTACAAGTGGATCCCCAAGCGCCGCCTACCTTCGCCCAGATGGGCGAGGAGGGGGGAGGGGGTTACTCTCAAATGTTGGCTGGGCAATCTTGGTTTATGGAACTACCCGATACCTTCCATGGCACCCTGGTCTTCGATGGGGCCCTTTGGCCCCCGGCGGAATTGGGGCTATTGAGGAATCCGATCAGGCTCACCATAGATAAGGGTCGCATCGAGAGGATCGAGGGAGGAGCGGAGGCGAAGACCTTCCAGCGATGGCTGGAGGGCTTCCATGACCCCTCCATGTACTTAGTGGACCATGCTTGTTACGGTTTCAACCCCGGAGTGACCCGCTTGACGGGACGTATCTTGGAGGATGAGAGGCTCTTCGGCTGCATGCAATTCGGCATCGGCCGAGCCCGGTTGGGAGCGCCCAGCCACACCGATGGCGTCGTGACGAGACCTTCAGTCTGGGCGGACGAGGTGCAGTTGGAGGATGAGGGGGTCTATGTGCATCCCCGGTTGGTTGGATTGTGTCAACAGATGGGGGTTTCTGGATATTGATCCAACTCCATCTGAGTGAGTTTCAGGCTTACGTTGGAGTCGATCCCTCCTTCCTTGATCCCATCTAGAACCCTCAAATACTGCCGGGCGGCCTAGCCGTTCTCCTCTGAGGAGGTGATACTCTCTTCCAAGTGGTCGATGGTGGCCAGGGGTCCCTTTCGATTCAGCCTCCACCGTCTCTATAGCCTCCTGCAGGGGCTTGCGGACCATGAGGCGACGAGATATCGGCCGGGCTATGGGGAAACGAACCCCGAACTCGACCAGTCCATGACTGCGAGAAGGGGCTAAAAAGAGCGGTCTTAGCACTGCACCCTCCTTAAGCCCTACTACCTCTGCTCATCGGGGAAGCGATCTCCAAAGGAGGACGACTATAGCACAGAGGCATGGTGGCGTCTGTCGCTGCCAGTAGGTAATTGTCGATTATCGAAGGCATAGCCATTTGATTCTGATGGTCGCAGACACGTGTAGTATTGACTTGGCGCACATCTCATATCATAATGGTTGTGCCTCACCTACTTCGCCACACCCATCTTTGCGGCAACTCATCTTTTGGGAGGCTTGAAATGGATACTCTGGAGGCTATTAAAGGGAGAAGAAGCATCAGAGAGTTCACTGATGAACCCATCTCCAAGGAGATCTTGACCGAGATTCTGGATGCGGCCCGATGGGCGCCCTCGGG
>JBHIDN010000332.1:0-2527 GCA_046760125.1 Anaerolineae bacterium | reverse complement strand
CCCAGCCCTTCGGTTGGTGCAGCGGCTGCGGGACGAGGCCCACCGCTTTGCCCTGGGCTACCATCAGAAGTTGCGAAGGCGCCGGAGCCTGGCCACCCTCTTGGAGGAGATCCCGGGGATCGGTCCCAAGAGGAGGAGGGCCCTTCTGAAACAGTTCGGCTCCCTGGAAGCGATCCGTCAGGCTAACCTCCAAGAACTTGCTGCCGTGGAGGGGGTGAACGAGGTAGTGGCCCAAAGAGTGCGAGATTTCCTATAGAGGTGTATCTTGATCGAGAACCGGTTCTCGTGGCTGCATCAGGATGAGGTTGTTCTCTCCCTTCATCGGCGGCACCCCTATCTCTTGGCCCTTCACTTGCTCCTCCCGGCCTTCTTGCTCACCTTACCCGCTGCTTTTTGGCTTTTAGGCTCTTTTGGTCGTCTCCTTCCTTTGGCCTACCTTTTCCTTGGCCCTCTGGCCGCGCTCCTCTTTATGTGGTTCTATCTCGATTGGCAAAACGATTACTATGTGGTCACCGACAAGCGCATAGTCCATGTGGAGAAAGTGATGTTCCTCTATGAGGAGCGAAACGAGGCTGCGCTAGGGAGGATCCAGAATGTGACCTTGGTCTCCCCCCATGCCTTGGCTAGACTACTGGGCTTCGCGAACTTGGTCATAGAGACCGCGGGGGCTAAGGGCAAGATAGTTCTTACCGCCTTGCCCCAGGCAGACCGCGTGCAGGAGGAGATCCTGGCCCAGGTGGAGCGCTCCCGAAGGGAAGAAGCCCTCCCGGAGGAGGCCCTCGTTGAGTCCCAGGAGATGACCGTCGTTACCAGGAAGAGAGGCGCTTTCCCTCTCCTCCTTGACTACCTTTTCCCTCGCCTACGCTTAGAGGAGGACTCCCAGGTGACCTGGAGGAAGCATTGGTACGTTCTCTTACGGAAGACGGCGGGCCCTCTGGTCCTTCTAGTACTCGTCTTGGAGATAGGAGGGGCTGTGGCTTTGGGGCTCCCCTTGGTCTCTTTCCTGCCTCGAACCTCGGCTTTGGTCCTCTGCGTAACCGCTGCTAGTCTCCTGGCCCTCTTCACCCTCTACCGGTACGAGGATTGGCGGAACGATGTCTATATCTTGACCGACGATCGGATCATAGATATGGAGAAGAAGCCTCTCTTCTTACGGGAGGAGCGGAGGGAGGCCAGCCTGGCCATGATCCAGGATGTGAGGTATCTCATCCCCGGCATAATTTACAACCTTCTCAACGTGGGCATGGTGATCATAGAGACCGCGGCTACCGAGGGGGAGTTCACCTTCGACTGGGTACATGACCCTCGCCGCGTTCAAGGGGAGATCTTCGCCCGGGTGGACGCCTATCGTGAGAGGGAGAAGAGAAGGGAGCAGGAGGCACAAGCCGCTCAACTGAAGAAGTGGCTTGAGGCCTACCGAAAGGCGGAGAAAGAGCTGCCGGAGAAACCCTCGGCGCAAGCGCCGGAAGAGCCCTCAGTATAAAGGGGCACGACTTCGTGCCCCTCTTTTATCTATTCGCCTTAGTCCTCTTTTACTTAGCCCTTCGCCGGAGCCACACCAACACCAGCCATCCTAGGGCCGCAAAGGGTAGGGCCACGATGATGAGGATGGGCAGGAGGGTGATGATGAACCGAGTGGCTATGTCGGCCAAGAACTGAAGGGCCTTTACTAGGTCACGGAGGGATTCCCGGACGGTGCGCAGCCAGTCCCATCCAGGCTCCACCACCTGCACCTCCTCCTTGGGGGTGAGGGTCACAGTGAGGGCGGACATGGCGGCGCTCCTTTCCAAGTATTGCATCCGCCCCTTGGTCTGCTCAACCTGGATACCGATGTCGGAAAGTTCCCGATAGATGGCCAATATCCCTTCCGCCTTCTCGCCCCTTTCCTGGGCGGAGCGGAGGAGTTCACGCAGTTCTTCCTCCGTCTCTTCCAGATAGGTGAGGCGGGCCTCTAGATCGACATATTCCTCGGTCACATCCTGAGCGGAGGTGTTCTCGCTTTGAACTTCCAACGCCCCCTCTTTGATTCGCCTTCTGGCCTCATCGAACGATTCGGCGGGCACTCGGATGGTGATGGTAGCATGTAGTTGCTCATTCACCCGCCAGGAGTTGGACTCCACCACGTAGCCGCCCAACTCCAAAGCCAAGGCTTCTATACGGGCTAGAGCCTCCTCCGTGTTCTCCACCAAGAGGGAGATACTTCCCGTCTTTACGATAAGCCTTTCCTCCGCCGCTGGGGGTACAGCCACACCCACACGACTCTTCAACTCCTCCTCGACGACGGCAGGGGCAGGGACGGGAGCCTCTGGGGCGCGCATCGCCGCGGGGGCACAACCTATCGCCTGTACCAAGAGGGCGAGGATAAGCACCGGTAGGAATAGTTTGCCTTTCATATTCTCCTCCTCATAGGGTATCGGTTTCTTGCAATCTTAAGACGCTATTACCCTTTCGGGGGTTCCCTACCAGCCGTAGGAGAGACGGGTGATGAGGCTTTCGGGGAGCCCTTTCTCTTTCATCGACTTCTGGG
>JBHIDN010000331.1:0-2529 GCA_046760125.1 Anaerolineae bacterium | reverse complement strand
GCCTACATCGGGGAGGAGGATAGAGCCTGCCACGCTTCGCGGGGGCGGACTCCCCGCACGGAGGTGATGTACGGCCCACCGGGCCACGCTTATATCTACTTCATCTACGGGATGTACCACTGTTTGAACGTGGTTACGGACAAGGTGGGCTTTCCCGCCGCGGTTCTCATCAGAGGTATCCAGCCCCAGGAAGGGGTCGAATATATGCGTCGGAATCGCGGCCTCCGTCCAGAGGGGGAATTGACCAACGGGCCGGGCAAACTCTGCCAGGCTCTAGCCATCGACCGAGGCCTCAACGGCCTTGACCTTTGCACAAGCGACCTACTTTTCATCGAAGAGGCAGCGGGGGTGGATCCAGGGGAGATAGAAGTCATGCCTCGCATCGGCATCCGGGCGGATGAGATAGCGAAAGGAAGGCTCTGGCGCTTCCTTCTGGGTGGTAAGGTATAGCCTTGAATGCTCGGGCCTCATTTTGGCGACAAGAGAGCATTTGACTATTCGTGCCAAATATGATATATTTTTGCCACAAAAGCCATAAACTGGGGCCGTTCCCCCCGGGAGCCGACCCCGTTCTTTCAGGTGTAGGAGGTAGAATCTGAAACAGTGCACGAGTACCACGCACTGAGGTGACCAACATAGAAAAGAAGCAACGCATCAACGAGGCGATCAGGGCTAAGGAGGTCCGGCTCATCGATGAGTTGGGCAAACAGGTGGGGGTAGTTCCCCTCTCTCAGGCTCTGGCGATCGCCAGGGAGCGGGATCTCGATCTGGTGGAGGTCGCTCCCCAGGCTGCTCCTCCCGTTTGTCGCCTCATGGATTACGGCAAGTATGTCTATGAGCGAGCCAAGAGGGAGAAGGAAGCGCGCAAGGCTCAACGGGTGGAGATCAAGGAGATTCGCCTGCGCCCCAAAACGGGCCACCACGATAGGAAACTCAAGGTTAAGAGGATACGCGACTTCTTGGCCAAGGGTCACAAGGTGAAGGTGCGGGTACTTTTCAGAGGTAGGGAGCGGAGTCACCCTGAGATAGGGAGGGAGATATTGCAAGGGCTGGCCGAGGAACTAGGTGATATGGCCAGTGTGGAGCAGTATCCCAAGATGTATGGCTGGAGTATGTTGATGATCCTTTCCCCGACCAGCGAAAAATAGGGTTCTTCGGGGTGATCTGTTTTGGACGGGCGCCCGAGGCGCCCGTTAGCATGAGAGAAGAGAGATCAAGTGCCTAAGATAAAGACCCATAAAGCCACAGCCAAGAGGTTCAAGATCACCGGTTCGGGCAAGATACGCCGCCTGAAGGTGGGGAGGAGCCACCTCCGCCGTAAGAAGCGGAAGCAGACGAAGCGGCTCTTCGATAAGACGATCCCCCTGGAGACGGCGGGTGAAATAAAGCGAGTGAAGCGACTAGCGCCTTATCTCAAGAAGGGATAGAGATGCCTAGGGTTAAGGGTGGGCCTAAGACCCGCAGACGCCACAAGAAAGTTATAAAACTTACCAAGGGGCAGTATGGAACCAGGCATTCCCTTTATAGACGGGCCCATGAGGCTATGTTGAAATCCCTCACCTACGCCTATCGCGACCGGCGGAGGCGGAAGAGGGATTTCAGACGTCTCTGGATACAGAGGATTAACGCCGCAGCCAGGGAGCAGGGCCTCTCCTATAGCCGCTTCATGGCTGGGCTCAAGAAAGCGGGGGTAGAACTAGACCGCAAGATTCTGGCCGATCTGGCGGTAAACGACGCCCAGGTCTTCAAAGAGTTAGCCGAGGCGGCGAAATCGGCCTCCTGAGGTGATCTTTTGATTACCAGCCTAGCCAATGAGAAGGTGAAACTGGCGCGGTCGCTCCATCGCCGGCGAGGCCGAGAGAAGGAGCGACTTTTCATAGTGGAGGGCGTTCGCCTCTGTGAAGAGGTCTTGAGGGCGGGGATAACCCCCGCTCTTCTTTTCTATACCCCAGAGGTGGCCGCAGAAGGGAGGGGTATGAGGCTGCTTCAAGCCCTCGCCGACTTAGGGAAGCGAGGGATGGCGGTGAGCGAAGAGGTTATGCGCGCCATCTCAGACACCCAAACGCCCCAAGGCGTCTTGGCGGTCGTCTCCATCTTGCCGAAGCCACCGGAAGAGGGGTTATTGCTCATCGTGGACCGGTTGCGGGACCCGGGAAACCTGGGAACGATTTTGCGCTCCGCCTGGGCGGCGGGGGTGGGGCAGGTAGTGGCCACCAAGGGGACGGTGGACATCTATAGCCCCAAGGTGGTCCGAGGGGCCATGGGGGCCCACTTCCACCTCTCTTTGGCTCCTGACAAGAGATGGAAGGAGATAGAGCCGCTCTTGGAGGAGAGGCAAATTCTTCTGGCCGAGGCCAAGGGCGAGGTCGCCTACCACGAGGTCGATTGGAGCCTCCCTTCGGCGCTCATCATCGGCGGGGAGGCGGAGGGGGCCAGCGAAGAGGCCAAACGATTAGCCCACAAGAGGGTCTATATCCCCATGCCCGGCGAGGCCGAATCGTTGAATGCTGCCGTGGCCGCCAGTGTCAT
>JBHIDN010000330.1:0-2543 GCA_046760125.1 Anaerolineae bacterium | reverse complement strand
ACTGAAGAAGAGCAGATGTTCCAGGAACTCTTCCGGGATTTCGCTCAGAATGAGGTGAAGCCCTTGGCCGACGCCATCGACCGGGAAGAGAGAACCCCTACCGAAACCCTCAAGAAGATGGCGGAGATGGAACTTTTGGGCTTGCCTTTTCCCCCGGAGTATGGGGGGGCAGGGGTCGGACTTCTGGGCCATTGCTTGCTCTTGGAGGAGTTGGGCAAGGTCTGCCTAGCCACGGCCAGTATCGTGGCCGTCCATACCGGTGTGGCGGCCAACGTGATCTATCTGGGGGGCACCGAGGAGCAAAAGAAGGAATACCTGACCCCTTTGGCCAGGGGGGAGAAGATCGGCTCCTTCTGTCTGACGGAACCGGGGGCAGGCTCCGATGCGGCCAAGGTGGAGACCAGGGCGGTGAAGAAGGATGGACATTACCTCCTGCGGGGCAGCAAAATCTGGATCACCAACGCCGAGATAGCCGATATATTTACCGTCTTCGCCAAGACGGACCCGGAGGCCGGAGCGCGGGGCATCACCGCCTTCATAGTGGAGAGGGGGATGCCTGGCTTCAAGGTGGGTCGCCGGGAGAGGAAGATGGGGATACGGGGCTGCCCTACTAACCAGTTGTTCTTTGACGGTTGTCCGGTGCCCGCGGAGAACATCTTGGGTGGAGAAGAGGGGAAAGGGCTGGCTATAGCCCTCCAAACTTTGGACTACGGGCGGTTGGGGATAGGGGCCATCTCTTTGGGAGCGGCGGAGGGGGCACTAGAAGCGAGCATCGAGTTCGCTCAGACCCGAGAGCAGTTTGGGGGCCCCATCGCGGAGAAGCAGGCCATCCAATGGATGATCGCTGACATGGCCACCGAGATCGAGGCTCTCCGCTTCCTCGTTTACCGCACCGCCTGGATGGCAGATCAGGGTAAGCCCTTCCGGCGGGAGGCGGCTATGACCAAACTCTTCGCCTCCGAGGTGGCGTATCGGGCCACCAATAAGGCGGTGCAGATCCACGGAGGGGCGGGCTATGTGCGAGACCTCCCTATCGAGAGGATGTACCGGGATGCCCGCATCACCCGCATCTATGAGGGCACGAACGAGATACAAAGGTTCATCATCGCCTCGGATATATTTCGGAAGGAGGGGCTCAAACTTAAGCCTTAAGAAGGAGGGCGATCATGGCTGCGAAGATGGAACTTTCACTGGTCGAGTTGGAGAAGCCTGCCGAGGTGAATCTCATCCTAGGGCAATCCCACTTCATCAAGACGGTGGAGGATATCCACGAGGCGATGGTCAACTCCGTTCCCGGGGTGAAGTTTGGCCTGGCTTTCTGCGAATCCTCGGGGCCTTGCCTTGTGCGGGCTAGCGGGAACGATGAAGAGTTGGTCGAGTTAGCGCAAGAAAACGCCCTGGCTCTGGCCGCGGGCCACGCTTTTATAATCCTCATGCGGGAAGCCTATCCTATCAATGTGCTGAACGCCATAAAGAGGGTGCCAGAAGTGTGCACCATCTTCTGTGCCACGGCTAATAACGTCCAGGTGGTGGTAGCGGAGACGGAGCAGGGGCGGGGGATATTGGGGGTGATAGACGGCGCGCGCTCGGCAGGAGTAGAGACACCCGAGGATGTGGAGGAGAGGAAGGGGTTCCTGCGGAAAATCGGGTATAAGTTGTAGGTCTGGCGAACTCTTTCGTATCGGAGGAAAAAGATGGAGTGTGAGTTTTGTGCTATTGTGGCTGGGGAAGCGCCCGGCGAGATCATCTATCAGGATGAGGCGATCACCGCCTTTCGGGACAAGCATCCCCAGGCCCCTACTCATATATTAATCGTCCCCAATGAGCATATCCCCAACGTGGCCTCTGTCTGTGCCGAGCATGCCCGGCTGATCTGGAAGGCGGTTTGCGTGGCCAACGATTTGGCCCAGGTGGAAGGGATCGCTTCCAGAGGCTATCGATTGGTGATGAACTGCGGGCCCGATGCCGGGCAGTCGATAGACCACCTCCATTTTCATCTTCTGGGGGGTCGGCCCATGAGGTGGCCGCCGGGGTGAACAGTCTGCCTCTGCTGCAGTCGGCGGAGCAACTGATCTCTCGGTCAACACCATTAGTAAGAGAGGTTACCAAAGCAGAGGAGAGGGGGCCTTTACAAAGGTCCCTCTCTAGCGTATAATTCTTTTAGTACTATCCTGCGACGGCGGAAGGAGTATATGACCCTCAAAGAGCGTTTGACGGAGGACCTAAAGGAGGCTATGAGGGCTAAGGATGAGCGGAGGAAGACCACCCTTCGCTTGCTCTTAGACGCCATCCATAAGGCGGAGATCCCCTCTAAGAAAGAGGCGGAGGCTGGCGAGGGGGCCCAACGGAAAAGGTTGAGCGAGGACGAAATCTTGCGGGTGGTAGCCTCCGAGGCTAAGCGGCGCCGCGATGCTATCACGGAATTTGGGAAGGCAGAGCGAGAGGACCTGGTAGCCCAGGAGGAGGCAGAACTGGCCATAATAATGGGTTATCTTCCGGCTCAACTCTCTCGGGAAGAGATAGAGACTTTGGCTCGGGAGGTG
>JBHIDN010000329.1:0-2548 GCA_046760125.1 Anaerolineae bacterium | reverse complement strand
TTGGTTTCGTGCAAGTGCGGCAACGTGGGAGTCATGTCGTCCTTAGGAAAGACACGCCAGAGGGCATTGTGGGTTGCGTTGTGCCGCTACACCGCCAGCTCGCCATCGGGACATTGCGTGGGATTTAGCGACAAGCGAAGGTGACTGTAGACGAGTTCATGGAGAAGCTGTAACGGAGTTGTAGAAGAGCCACCTCTGCCGGGGTGGCGGAGGCCGTGAGGCATGCCGTGTCGCCCCTGAGCAACCTGTAACCCGCGGACGGGAACGGGAGAGTGACTCCTGCAGGCTAGTATGAGCCTACCCGGAGAGCACTACGCATCGAAAGGAACAGGCCAGCCTCTCTTCTAAGTATCGAAAGCCGGTGTTGACATCACCGGTTTCCTCCTTAACACCTATCCTGACCAGAGGTAATGACGCTATTGCATTAGAGGCTCACTGGCCTCAGCCAGGACCGGATTGCAGATCCCGCCAGGCTAAGAGCCCGCCAGCGCTTTCCGCCTGACGCACGGCACAGAGGATGGCTGCCGATATAGCCTCCGCGCCGTAAGCCCCCACCAGGTTGACATCAGCCTTCTTCTCGCCGGTGGCCAGGGCGAAAAGTGTGTCCCCGTCGAACATGGTGTGAGAGGGGCGAATGGTCCGGGCTATGCCGTCGTGGGCCATCTGGGCTACCTTGTTCACCTCCTCTTTGTCCAGCCGAGCGTTGGTGGCCACCACACCTATTGTCGTATGGCCCCGGCCAGCGAAGCGCATGATGGCCTTGCCCACAAGGCCCCTCATGGTGCCTAGGGTGTCGGCGAACCCCCCTCCGCGCAACCGCCTGGCTCCAGCGATGATCTCCCCTGTCGAGGGGTCGATCACATCGCCAAAGGCGTTGACCGCCACCAAGGCGCCGACGATAAGCCCTCCGCCCAAGTCGATGCTCGCTGTCCCCAGCCCCGACTTTGTAGCCCGGCCGGGCCCGAGGATCTTACCCACACTGGCACCCGTGCCGGCACCAACGTTCCCCACCTCTATGGGACCAGATGTCGCCGCTTGGCAGGCGGCGTACCCCATCTTAGCACCGGGACGAATGTCGGGGTCTCCCATATCTAGGTCGTACAAAATAGCAGCGGGCACGATAGGCACCCGAGCCACGCCAGCATCGAAGCCCACCCCCCTCTCCTCTAGGTAGCGGACTACACCGCTGGCTGTATCTAGCCCGAAAGCGCTCCCGCCGGAAAGGACCACCGCGTGAGCCTCTTGCACCAGATGCAAAGGTCGGGCCAGATCCGTCTCTCGCGTGCCCGGAGCCCCGCCCCTCTGATCCACCCCTACCACGGCCCCTCTTTCACAGAGCACCACGGTGCAGCCGGTCAGCGCCTGGGCATCGGTGACGTGACCTACGCGGATACCGGATACATCGGTGATGGCGTTATACATACCCATTTCTCCCTCCAAGATATGGTCTTCGGAAACCAAAGGTGGACCCTGGAGGGATTGCCCAAGGATGAGAAACTGGCAGAACCGGGGCTCAAATAGGTCTACTCTTTTGCCCACTCCTCCAGGTCTATCCCCAAGGCCCTTGCTGCCTCGCGCACGGGGTCGTAATCCGAGTCCTGGGAAGGGAGGTACCCATCTATGCCGTAGGGGTCGGCTAGGATTGCGGCTCCCTCATCGGTGGTGGCCACAGCCAGAAAGGCGTCTTTGATCTTTTGCACCATCTCTGGAGGTAGGTCCTTCCGTACTACGATGGTATCCAGAGGGATAGGCTTTGTCTCGGCGACGACCCTTGTATCCTCCATGATGTCGGGATACATCTCCCGGATGGCCGGGAGGTCGCGGGCCCCATCGTAGATGGCCCCCGCATCCACCGTCCCGTCCATGACCGCCACGATCACCCGGTCATGCCCCCCCGCAAAGACAGTTTCCCCGAAAAAGGTATCGGGGTCGTACCCTTCTTGGATTAGGAGGGCCTTGGGATAGATATGGCCCGAGGCTGAGGTGGGGTCCACGAAGGCGAAACTCTTCCCTTTCAGATCATCCAGGGAGTGGATGTCGCTGTCCGCGCGGACGATGATCTGGCCTCTGTAGTTCGTCCTCCCCCTGCGGATGGTAACCAAGATGGTCTGGGCCCCATATTTATCGTGGGCCAGGACGTAAGCCACCGCCGAGAGTTGGGCCACGTCCACTTTCCCTGCCCCCAAACCTTCCACCACCGCGGCGTAATCGGTGGGGATGTAGGGCTCTATCTGATAGCCTGTTTCCTCCTCCAATAGTTTGGTCAAAGCCGTGGTGGTCTCCAGGAGCTGTCCCGTCTCCACGGAAGGGACGAAGCCCATCACTATTGGCCTCTCCGCGCTCCCCAGGGGGGGCTCAGCCTTACAGCCCATCAACAGGGCGGAAATAAAGAGAAGCAAAACCAGCCAGCGGTACCAACGAGTGAACATAGATCCCCTCCTTTATCATAAATTAACGGCCTCCCGGCACTCCGAGAGGCCAAACGTCATCCCTGTCTCCCGCCGTCTCGGTCCCGAGGATCCAAGCGACCTTTTGTCTTGCTCTTCCT
>JBHIDN010000328.1:0-2574 GCA_046760125.1 Anaerolineae bacterium | reverse complement strand
ACGGTTGGTACGGGATTACGGCGTGGACGAGATATATTTCGATGACGACTGCCTCACTTTGGACAAAGGGCGGATGGTGGAGATATGCCGCCTCATCCAAGAGAGGGAGATCCAGGTGCGTTGGATCTGCCAGAGCCGGGTGGACACCGTGGACGAAGAGATGTTGGCGGCCATGAAAAAGGCGGGCTGCCACTACATCTATTTCGGCGTGGAGTCGGGCTCGCCGAAGATGTTGAAATTGATGCGCAAAGGGATTTCGCTTTCGCGGACCAAGGAGACCTTCGCCATCTGTCGGAGGCTGGGGATCAAGGCCCAGGCCTTCTTCCTCTTCGGCATCCCGGGGGAGGATCAGGAGACGATCCACCAGACCATCGAGTTCGCCAAAGAACTGGACCCCGATAGCGTTCAGTTTGCGGTAGCCATCCCCCATCCGGGGACCCAACTCTATGAAGAGTGCCAGAGGAACGGCTGGCTGGTCTATAACTCCTGGGCCGATTTTGCCTCCAAGCACTCCCTCATCGAGACGGAGCAGTTATCGCAAGAAGAGGTGGAGCGCGCGAGAGTGCGAGCCTACCGAGAGTTCTACTTCCGTCCCAGTTTTATCCTTAAGACTGCGGTTAAGATACGCAGCCCGAAGGATGTAAAGCGGGTTCTGAAGAGCGCCAAATCGATCATAGACCGGATCTTTTTCTTCCAGGGACTTGAAAGGTGATAGGCGAGGAGGTCGTTTCCAGGGATAAAGAGCGGCTAGCCCAAGGGACCATCTATCTTTTGCTGGCCCAGGCTTTCTTTGTGCTCTCTATCTATCTTTTGCACGCCACCCTGGCCCGGGCCTTCACACCAGCGGAATACGGCCTCTTCAGTGTGGTGATGGCCATCCTCACCTGGGTTGAGATCACCGTTAATACTGGTATCCCTTCCGCGATTCAGAAGTTCCTGGCTGAGGATACCAGGATGGCCTCAGCCATCGAGGGCCGAGCTCTGAAGTTGCAGGGGCTCAACGCTGGCCTGATCTTGATCCTCCTTCTATCTCTAGCCCCTTTCATCGCCGCCATCTTTCGAGACCAGAGTTTAGGCTTCTACCTTCGATTGGCGGCCTTGGACATCCCCATCTTGGCTTTCTACGCCCTCTTTCGAGGTGTCTTGAACGGCTTTCAGGCTTTCGCCCAGCAAGCCATCACCATCGTCACCTATGCGACGACTCGACTGGGGGCTATCGTTCTCTTGGTGTTTTTGGGCTTCTCCCTTGCTGGGGCTTTCATAGGGAACGTCTTGGCCTCCTTGGTGGCCCTGGCGCTGGCCCTCCTCCTTTCACGCCGCTTGGAGGGCCGGAGGGAGAGAAGCGTGAACCCTGAAGGCCATTCTGGTCTTGTGGCCATGGAGAGAAGAGTATCGGCTGGTCGTCTCTTCAGGTTCGCTCTTCCGGTGATCCTTTTTGCCTTGAGCAGCAACCTTTTGATTAATATCGACCTCTACAGCGTGAAAGCCCTCATCGCGGACGAGACCATCGTGGGGTTCTATGCGGCGGCGGTGAACTTGGCAAACGCGCCCCGCTTCGTCCTTTTGGCCTTTTCCTTCGTCCTGCTTCCCTCCCTCTCTGAATCTATCGCCATCCAAGACTATGAGGGGGTGAGAAGGAGGCTGGGCCAGGTGGGCCGGCTCCTGATCTTGATCCTCCTTCCGGCTGCCCTAGTGGTGGCTGCCACTTCGAAGGAGTTGGTCACCTTCGTCTATTCTGCCCCCTACTCGCCGGCTGCGCCGACCCTGAATATCTTGATCTTCAGCGCTGCCTTTTACAGTATCTACATGGTGTTAGTTACCGTTATGTTGGCCGAGAATAGACCCCTCTTGGCTTTTGGGGTGGGTATCTCCCTGCTTCCCCTAGCCCTTGTAGCCAACTGGAGACTGATACCCTTATGGGGTGTCAGGGGCGCGGCCTTGGCCTCCGCCCTAACCACTTTCTTGGGCCTGCTTTTATCGGCCACCTACACCATTCGGAGGTTTGGGATACCGCTCCCGGCAAAATCGCTCCTTAAGATCGTCCTCGCCTCCGTGGCGGTCTATCTTCTGGCTGGTCGCTATTCGGTTTCTGGAGTTCTAGTTTTTCTCAACTACGCGTTCCTCTTCTCGGTGTACATCTTTCTTCTCTATCTTCTAAGGGAGATAAGTCTGGAGGATTGGCAAACGGTTAGGAACCTAGTCCTCCTTCCGCGGATCAGGTTTTGAGGTAGAGGATAAGGGTGGGTAAGAGAGAGCGGAAAGTCGTTGTTTTGGGGTTAGATGGGGCCACCTTCGAGGTTCTGCTCCTCATGATGGAGCGAGGTGAGTTGCCGAACCTATCGAGGGTGATGCGTGAGGGCGTCTGGGGGAGATTAAAATCGACCATCCCTCCCTTCAGTGTCCAGGCCTGGGTGTCGATGGCCACAGGCAAGAATCCAGCGAAGCATGGCGTAATAGATTTTTGGACCTCGACACCGGATGGGGCCCAGCGTCAGTTCGTTAACGCCTCTCTGGTCAGGGGCGAGACCTTGTGGGACATCTTTGGCCGTTATGGGAAGAGGGTGGGAGTGGTTA
>JBHIDN010000327.1:0-2574 GCA_046760125.1 Anaerolineae bacterium | reverse complement strand
CCTTACCTCGCTCTTAAGTGTACACTAAATCTGCCATTTTCGTCAAGAGTCGCACTCCCACTGATTGCCGGCGGGGTTGGGGACATTCTTGATAACCTCCTGAAAACCTCTAGCCTCGGGCAGCGACTTCGGACTATGGGCCGCCTTCACCGTCTCTCCCTTTTCCGTCTCCACCCTTCAACGAGCAGCTCTATGCCTTGTTGAATACGGCGTTCCCGCGTCTCCGGCTTCTTGGCCTCTAGAATCCGGGCCACGAATCTTCTGCGATCCGCGACTGTCAGGTCGTTGAACGCGGCCAGGGCCTCGCTGCCCTCCGGTAGAGCCGCTGCCAGGTCGTCCGGGAGTGGCACCTCGCGAGATTCTGTGTCACGGAGAAGGGAGACCTCAACGACATCACCGGTGTCGACGCCGAGCTTCCTCCAAATGCGGCTGTGGATAAAGAGACGGTGTCGGCCTCCACCTCGAGGCACAAGTGTTGAACGCATCGGTTCGCCCTCGACCCAACCCTTTACGGGTACATGCGTGTCCTGCCCGAGGCTGGAGGACACTCGCTCCGGTACGTCTACGCACCGATTGATCCCGACTTTGTAGATCCTGGCCCGAAAGGGCAATGGTTTGTCTCGCCCTACCATCTGGAATTCGCCGCCTAACTATCTATTAGATGGACATTTCTCTACCTAATGAGCCAATTTGGCGTTTAGACAGACATCTTGTCATATGCCCCCCATCCGGTGGATTGGGCGCAAATCTCGTCCACCCAATACGCTTGCCACAACGAAACAGCCCAGGTAAGATAGGATGTGCATCGAGTCTGACATCAGCATACACCATAGGTCCAGCAGACGCAATGACCATTGCAGGCAGAATCGGGAGGGTTTCCCCCTCCCGATATTTTGGGATGCTGTGAGCGGGAGCGATGGGGATCAATTCCTGCTGAAATATCCCTACCCTGACACGAAGATCGATCCCCGAGAGCACGCAACCTTCACCGGGCTGAGGAAGGTTTGGCCAGAAAGGCTAAGGCTGCTATAATTGAAAACCGAGAAATTGTTACAAAGGGGCAGATGCCGGTTATATAGAGAGATCGGGAGGGCACCATGCTACCGGAAAATAAACTGAAAGAGATGCTTCTCCAGATGTACCTCATCCGCGCCTTCGAGGAGAAAGCCGATGAACTCTACGCCCTGGGAAAGGTCCACGGAACTATGCACCTCTCCATCGGCCAGGAGGCGATGGCCGTGGGAGCCATCGCTGCCCTCCGCCCCGAGGACTACATCTTGAGCACCCATCGGGGACATGGCCACTGCATCGCCAAGGGAGCCGATGTCAAACTCATGATGGCCGAATTCATGGGAAAGGAGACCGGTTATTGTCGCGGCCGTGGAGGCTCGATGCATATCGCCGATATGGAGAGCGGAAATCTGGGAGCCAACGGCGTCGTGGGCGGCGGCATAGGCATGGCCGTGGGAGCAGGGCTGAGCATTAAGATGAGAGGCACCGGCCAGGTGATACTTTGCTTCTTCGGCGACGGAGCGGCCAATCGAGGGATATTCCACGAAGCCCTCAATATGGCCGCCATCTGGACTCTGCCCGTGGTCTATGTCTGTGAGAATAACCAGTACGGCATGTCTATGTCGGTAGAGAGGGCTTTCCCCATCAAGGATATCGCCGATAGGGCCACAGCCTACAACATGCCCGGTGTAGTGGTGGATGGGAACGAAGTTTTGGCCGTCTATGAGGCCACCCTAGAAGCGGTGGAGAGGGCTAGGGGTGGTGGAGGGCCATCTCTCATCGAGGGAAAGACCTATCGCTGGAAGGGCCATTCCAAGAGCGACCAGGAGCGGTATCGTACAAGAGAGGAAGTGGAAGCCTGGAAGGAGAGGTGTCCCATCCGTCGGTTCCGAGCCAGACTGATAGACGAAAGGGCGATCGACGAAGCAGAGGCCAGCCGGATGGCGGAAGAAGCGAGGCGGCTCATCGAGGAGGCGGTGGCCTTCGCCGAGGCTAGCCCCGAGCCCTCGGTGGAGACCATCCTAGAGGGGGTGTACGCGCCATGAGGGAACTCACCTACGCCGAGGCGATACGGGAAGCCCTCCGCCAAGAGATGCAGCGCGACGAGCGGGTCTTCCTTCTGGGGGAGGATCTGGGGGTCTATGGGGGAGCCTTTGGAGTCACCTATGGCCTCCTCGAGGAGTTCGGTGAGGAGCGAGTTCGAGACACCCCCATCTCCGAGGCGGCCATCGCTGGAGCGGCTATCGGCGCGGCCCTCACCGGCATGCGGCCTGTGGCCGAGATCATGTTCATGGATTTCATCACCATCGCCATGGAGCAACTGGTCAACCAGGGGGCCAAACTCCGCTTCATGTTCGGGGGGAAAGCGAAGGTCCCCCTGGTCCTGCGCACCCCCGCTGGTTCGGGCACGGGAGCAGCAGCCCAACACTCCCAGAGCCTGGAAGCCTGGCTCGTCCATGTCCCAGGCCTCAAGGTGGTCATGCCCAGCACCCCGTATGACGCCAAAGGGTTGCTTCTGGCCTCCATCAGAGACGACAACCCGGTCATCTTCGTGGAACACAA
>JBHIDN010000326.1:0-2588 GCA_046760125.1 Anaerolineae bacterium | reverse complement strand
TCCACGGTTACCGACTTGGCCAAGTTTCTCGGCTTATCGATATCGCAGCCCCGCTCCCTAGCCACATAATAAGCGAAAAGTTGCCAGGGCACGACGGACAGGATGGGCTGCAAGGGCTCCAAGGTTTCGGGGACGTAGATCACCTCGTCGGCCTCTATCTCCTCATCGCCCTCCGTGGCCAAGGCCAAGACCTGGGCCTTTCTAGCCCTCACCTCCTGGATGTTGGAGATGATCTTAGGGTACTGGGCTCCTTTAGTGGCCAGGGCCACCACCGGCACCTCTGGATCCAGCATGGCTATGGGGCCATGCTTTAGTTCTCCTGCGGGGTAGCCTTCGGCATGGATATAACTTATCTCCTTAAGTTTGAGGGCTCCCTCCAGTGCCGTAGGGTAATCAACGCCTCGACCGATGAAGAAGAAACTCCTTCGGTCCGCGTATCTTCTGGCCAGCCCCGCTATCTCTTCCTCCCTCTCCAGAACCCTCCCCACCTTCCTGGGAAGAGCCCTCAGTTCTCGAACCACCTCACCGATCTGACTCTCCGTTAAGAGGCCCCGCCGCCTGGCCAACTCCAGGGCCAAGAGAGCGACCACCACCAGTTCTGCGATGTAGGTCTTGGTGGCCACCACTCCGATCTCCGGGCCGGCTTGAAGATAGAGGACCCCATCAGCCCCGCGGGTCATGGAGCTCCCCATGACGTTAGCCAAAGCCAAGGTGAGAGCACCTCTCTCCTTGGCTAGCCGTAAAGCGGCCAAGGTGTCGGCCGTCTCTCCCGATTGACTGATGAAGATCACGAGAGTCCGGGGGTCGATGACCGGGCAACCGTACCGGAACTCGGAGGCGATAGCCACCTCCACAGGGAAGCGAGCCCACTCCTCGATGAGCCTCTTTCCCACCAGACCAGCATAGAAAGAGGTTCCACAGGCCACGATATAGCCCCGATCCATCTGACTCAAATCCAACCCCTCAAGTTCCGAGAGGCTCAGCCTTTCCCCGTCCAGGCGACCTCGCAAGGCGTTCTTGATCGCTTCGGGCTGTTCGTGGATCTCTTTGAGGACGAAGTGGGGGTATCCCCCCTTCTCCGCCGCCTCTAGGTCCCAATTGATATGGAACGGCTCCCGGTGCACCTCCTTCCCCTCCAAGGTCCAGACCCTCACCCCTTGGCGGTCCAGGGCCACCACCTCGCCATCCTCCACAATTAAGGCTCGTCTGGTGTGAGGCAAGAGGGCCGGTATATCGGAGGCTAAATAGTTCTCCCCTTGCCCCAACCCCACCACTAGGGGCGAAAAAAGACGTGCGCCGACCAAGAGTCCTGGCTCATCCAGAGAGAAAACGCCTATAGCGTATGCCCCCTGCACCTGTCTCAGCGCCTTCCTCGTGGCCTCTGCCAGATCTCCCTCGTACGCCTCTTCGATCAGATGAGCCACCACCTCCGTATCTGTCTCGGAGACGAAGCGATGGCCCCGGCTCAAGAGTTCCTCTCGGAGAGCAACGTAGTTCTCGATGATCCCGTTATGTACCACCACCAGACGGCCGGTGCAGTCGGGATGGGGATGGGCGTTGGTCTGACTGGGCTCCCCATGAGTCGCCCAGCGGGTATGTCCCAACCCCAAGAACCCGGGCACCGTTCGACCATCCAGGGCGGCAAACAGATTCTCTAATTTGCCCTCGCACTTTTCGATCTCGATCCGTCCCTGGTTTAAGACCGCGATCCCTGCCGAATCGTAGCCCCGATACTCCAATCGCTTCAACCCATCGAGGAGGATCGGCGCCGCGAAGCGCGGCCCCACATAGCCCACTATGCCACACATGACACACCTCCTGGTGAAGTAACTCTTATGTCAGGCGATACAAAACGGGTCTCAAACCTCACGGCCTCAAAAGAGGCAAGATCATAAGGCCTGAGGATGGAGACCCTCGCTTCTTTGCTATTCACCTGTTCCCTCCTGAATCTAGGTTTGATGAACGGCACAGCGATATATCCGCTCACAAGGGGAAAATCTGACAGTCAGCCACTCAGGGGTGGAACCTATCCCTTGGAGCAGCCACCTTCGCCACCGGACTCCCTTTGTCCCGCCGGTCGCCCCACGGTTTTGGAGGAGCCCTTCATCTCAGGAGGGGAAGATTAGGGGTGTGGCAACCCTGGAGGCATCCGCCGAACTCTCGATTTTCTCCCTCTGTCTAAAGCGACATCGGGATTAGCCCCGCCTTGCGGTCGGGGAACCTCCGCCTCGTCAACTCTAAAAGAGCCCAGGCGCTCTCTTCCCCCGGCAACTTTCCCTGCCCATCACCTCCCTTCGCAAAAGCGATTATACAATAAAACAACCCTCTTGACAAGCCCCACCCTTGACCTAGGCTAAAACCTCGCACATACTCTCAGCCATCGTTACCTTGATCCCTAGAGCAGCCTCCATATCCTCCACCGTCATCTCATCCAGAGTCCTCTCCCCCCTGGCGTCGAACATGGAACGAGGGAGGTAGACCATCTCCCCCAAATCCCGTCCCCGAAGGGCAGCGATCACATCCCTTCCTGTCAAGAGCCCTGACACGGTGATGGTGGAACCGAAGAAGCGGTTCTCGAGGGGGATTAC
>JBHIDN010000325.1:0-2590 GCA_046760125.1 Anaerolineae bacterium | reverse complement strand
CTTGGGGGGTGCCTTGGGCGATCAACCGGTTCTCCTCGCTGAGGACGTATATCCGGTCGGCGATGAGATCCACCGCGTCCAGGTCATGGGTAGCGGTGATGACCGTGTGACCCACCTCGTTAAGTTGGCAGATGAAATCGAGGAACCAACTCTCGGTGCGGGGGTCGAGGCCAGCCGTGGGCTCATCGAGGAGCCAGACTTCCGGATGCAAGGAGAGGATGGAGGCTATGGCTACCTTCTTCTTCTCCCCCTCACTGAGATGGTGAGGGGCTCGATGCCGCAGGCTCTCTATCCTCAAGAGTCGCAACGCCTCTTCCACCCGGCTGACCACCTCTTCTTGGTCTAGGCCTAGTTGTAGGGGGGCGAAGGCCACCTCATCCCAGACGGTGGGGGAGAAGAGTTGGACGTCGGGGTCCTGGAAGAGGAGGCCCACCTTTCGCCGGAAGGAGAAAGCGAACGATTCGTCTTTCAAAGCCTCCTCGGTCAGGGGTTTACCGAAGGCTCGCACCTGACCGATAGCGGGGAAATATAGCCCGGCCAGGATCATAAGCAGGGTGCTTTTTCCGGAGCCGTTGGCTCCCAGCAAGGCTATCTTCTCCCTTGCGGCCACGGCCAGGCTCACGTCACGTAGAGCGGTGACCTTCCCATCGTAGGTGAAACTCACCCTTTCCAATTTGAGGATCGGTTCTTTTCCCATCTTCACATAAGAACGGCAAGGAGAGCCAGGGCTAGGAAGGTGGCTCCCCACAGCCAATCGGAAGGTTTGAGGCGGAAAGTGCCTAACATTTGGGCTTCTCCCTGGAAGCCGCGAGAGAGCATGGCCAGATAGACCCCCTGGCTGAGGTGGTACGATTTGGCCAGGAGGGTGCTGGCGCTGGCGGCTATCCAGCGACGGTTCTCCCCACCCGGCATTTGGCCCACCGTGCGGCTCTGGCGAGCCAAGAACATGCTGTTAGCGGTGTGGAGGAGAAGAAAGGCGTATCGGTAGGCCATGCCCAAAATGAGGATGAAGACCTGGGGTAGGCGAAGGCTGTGGAGAGCCTTGAGGAGGGTGGCCCAGGGGGTGGTGAGGACTGAAAGGACGGCTAGGGAGACGGAAACCCCGACCCGCAAAACCAAAAAGGTCGCGGTGCGCAAACCTTGCACGGTAACGGCTAGATGAAACCGCTCCGTCTGCCATAAGGTGACTATAGGTTCTCCCGGGGTGAAGATGTTGAACAGGGCAGGCAAGGCGACCAGCCCGGTGAAGAAGGGCATAAAGAGCCAGACCCGCTTGATGAAGAAGCCTAGAGGTATCCGTGAACGCCAAGCCAGAAGCAGGGTCAAAAAGTAAAGCGCCACGATGATGAGAAGTCCTTTGGAGAGGCTAACTGCCAGCAGCAGGGCCAGGAAGGTGATCACCTTCACTCGGGGATCTAGATTTTGAAGGAGGCCATTTTTCCTTGCCAGTTCTTCAGAATAGATAGCCTCCTCCAGCGTAGCGGTGATATTAGCGATGCTCCTCTCGATAAAGCCCCGCCTGGCGCTCATTACACCTCCGAAACAAGGACGATCTATGGCTGCCAATCAGGCTTCGGTTGGCTGCCGGAACACCATTCTGCCAACCAGCCAGGTGACCAGCGAGACCAGAACGATCCCCACGACGGCGGAGAGGATATACCCCAGGTTGGCGTTGAGGCCTGGCACTTCGTAATCGGGGATGGGAGCGGGCCAGATTCCTCCCAACCGCTCCAACCCCGCGGGGATGAAGCCCAACCCCAACTCCCGCAACTCCTCGCCACCCCACTCACCCCAAGCCGTTCCGGGGGCCAGGAGTCCCAGCGGGGCGAGGAGTATTAAAATGGCCAGTCCGATCCATAGTATCCTCGTCCTGGGGGAGACAATCGCCCTTTCCTTGGCCTCTGCCGGTGCAGTCAACATCAATAAGGGCTGATTGGCTCGTTGTAGATAAGTGATTATCGATCCGGTGACGAGGGCCTCCACTACGCTAGCCACCAGGAGATGAGGCCCCATCATGGCCGGGATGGCCACCGAGAGGCCATAAGGTGCGTAGAGGGGTGTCCCGTCGGCGGCCTTAAAGAGGTAGGGTTGGAGACCGAACTCGATGGCCGTAAAGAGGGCAGCGACACTGAGAGCGATATAGCCGGCTACAGCCGCCCCGATGGGCCGGCGCAGCGAGGTGAGATCGCTTCGCCCGCTGATCCAGCGATAGATGTAGTAGCCCACGAAGGGCATCACCACGGCCATGTTGAAGCAGTTGGCTCCGAAGGCCAAGATCCCTCCGTCGCCGAAGAAGAGGGCTTGGATGGCCAAGGCCACGGAGATGGCGATCACCGCCACCCAAGGTCCCAAGATGATGGCTACCAGGGTGCTGCCTACAGCGTGGCCGGTGGTTCCGCCGGGGAGGGGGACGTTGAACATCATGATGACGAAGGAGAAGGCGGCGAAGAGGGCGATGAGAGGTACCATCCTGGTGGTCAAAACCCGTTTCACCTTCTGGCTGGCTCGGTACCAAAAGGGTGTAGCCGCGGCATACATCACGGCACAACTAGCGGGGCTGAGATAGCCGTCTGGGATATGCATCTTCTTC
>JBHIDN010000324.1:0-2600 GCA_046760125.1 Anaerolineae bacterium | reverse complement strand
ATCGGGGTAGATCTAGGCACGGTAAACGTTTTGGTCTATGTGCGGGGCAAAGGGATCGTCCTCCAAGAACCCTCAGTAGTGGCCCTCTCCATCAGCGACAACCGGATCGTGGCCATAGGACGGGAAGCCTTAACCATGATAGGGCGTGCCCCAGAGAGCATCGAGGTGCTTCGCCCTATGCGCGACGGCGTCATCGCCGACTATGTGGTCACCGAGGCGATGCTCCGCTATTTCATCTCCGGGATCGTGGGGCGTTTCCGTCTCTTCCGGCCAGAGATGATGATCAGCGTCCCCGTGGGGGTAACCACCGTGGAGAGCCGGGCCGTACATGATGCCGCCATCCAAGCCGGGGCCAAGAACGCTCACCTCATTCCCGAGCCTCTGGCTGCGGCCCTGGGCGCGGGGATGCCCGTCCATACACCCACGGGAAACATGGTCATAAACATAGGCGGGGGGACGAGCGAGGCCGCCGTCATCTCCATGAACGATATCGTAGTCGCCGGGTCGGTTCGTGTGGGGGGAAACCGGATGGATGAAGCGATCGCCGCTTACCTGAGGCGAAAATACAACCTCATGGTAGGGGAGCGTACGGCAGAGGAGATCAAGATCGAGATAGGGAGCGCCATACCCTTAGAAGAGGAACTGACCATGGAGGCCCGAGGACGAGACCAAGTAGCGGGCCTGCCACGGATCATCGAGGTGAACTCTGGCGAGGTAACCGAAGCGATCGCCGAGCCCCTGGCGGCCATCGCCTCCGTAGTGAAATCCGTCTTAGAAGAGACCCCACCCGAATTAGCGGCCGATATAATCGACCGGGGCATGGTGATGACCGGCGGTGGCTCCCTCCTCCGCAACATGGACCACTACCTCACTAAAGAAACCGGCGTCCCGGCCTATCTGGCTGACCAACCGATGGCTTGTGTGGCTCTAGGCGCTGGAAAGGCCCTGGAGAACTATCACCTCCTCAAGAAGAGCCTACCCGAACTCTAGATCCCCCTAACCTTCCAAGTAGTGGGTCATGCTCTGCAAGCCCACCAGGGGATCGATCTGATAGACCTGCACCCCCTCGGGGACGGTGAGGGCCACAGGTGCGTAGTTGAGGACAGCCTTAATCCCTGAAGCCACCATAGTCGTAGCCACCTCCTGAGCCTCGCTGGCCGGGACGGCGATGATGCCCACCCGTAGACCCATCCGGTTTACAACCTCGGGCAGAAGGGCTACATCCATGATCTCCAGAGCGTCGACTCTTTTCCCTATCTTCGTCGGATCATTATCGAAGACCGCTACCACGTGAAAACCTTCCTTCTTGAAACCTCCATAGCGAGCGATAGCATGCCCTAAATCGCCTACCCCTACCAAGACCATGCCCCACTCTCTGTCCACGTTCAGGATCTCCCGCAGTTTCTCGCGGAGATATCCCACCTGGTAACCGGTCCCCTGCTTTCCGAAGCCACCGAAGTAGGAAAGGTCTTTGCGTATCTGGGCTGAACTGATCCCCAACATCTCCCCTAACTCTTGAGAGGTGATCTGCGACCCTTCCTCCAGAGTGGAGAGGGCCCGAAGATATAGGGGTAAACGCTGGACTACGATCCGGGGAACCTTCTTCCTGCCTGCCATCTTCCTCAACCCAAATCTGTTCGTTTTGTGAAAAATACCACTTACCATAATACCATATTTTTGCCATTCTGGCAATGGGCTTTGACAAAAGAGGTTGTGTTAACTAGTTGGAGGAAAAGCTCACTCCACAGATTGCCTGCCTGGACCAGAACGCTTCCCGATCGTCTTGTTAGTCGCTGAGCAATGCAGAGGTGAGCCCGCCGGTACTCCGCGTCCAAGACACACTAACTGTAGGAACCAACCGGTGAACGCAACTCGAGTTCTTTCGGGGCTTGACAGATGCTAACAATTGTGTTAAATATATAGACGTCACTTCTCGTGGCAAAGCCATATCTGTCGTACGATGAGGCCAAGTACGGCGATTTCTACCCAACGTCGGGTCAATGTTACCCGACGTTATCTGTTATGGCCTATTCCACGCTCGAGCCGGAGTCCGATGTCCAGCATACTTGAGGCCTGGAGGAAATTATGGAAGCCCAACGAAGCAAAGTGTATTTCATCGACGTAACCAACCGCGATGGGGTGCAAGCGTCACGCATCAAACTAGCCAAACTGCAAAAGACCATGGTCAATTACTACCTGGGTCAATTGGGTATCTACCAGTCCGAGTTCGGCTTTCCTGCCCTCTGGCACGAGCAAAGCTATATCGAGGCTAACCTGCGATTGGCCGAAAAAGGCGCCATGGGAAACTTGGTATTGGAAGGTTGGTGCCGAGCCTTGATCAGCGACGTGGAAGAGGCTGCCCAGAGAACCAGGGTACGTCATTTCAACCTCTCCATCCCCACCTCCGAGCAGATGATCCAGGGCAAATTGAGGGGCAAGTTTACCCCCGAGGATGTTATCCAATGCATGGTGGATGCGGTGCACGCGGCCAAGGAAACAGGTGCCTTGACTATTGGAGTGAACGCCGAAGATGCCTCCCGTAGCGACCTCGATTATCTCATCCATTTCGCTCTTGCGGCCAAGGAAGCCGGTGCCGACCG
>JBHIDN010000323.1:0-2603 GCA_046760125.1 Anaerolineae bacterium | reverse complement strand
TCGTCTTCTAACGTGGAGAGAGCACCCCGGATAGCCCCGTAGGTGAGTTCCTTAGGGTCGATGGGCCTTCGGTAGAACTCGTTCTCCACGATCCGCCAAGCTTCCCAGAAGACCCTGAACTCTTCCTCTAGGGCTGGTGGCGGCGCTATGCTCTTCTCCGCTGTCACCGGGGAGGCGACGATAAAACCGGCTGCCGAGCCGGCAAGGTAGGAGGTAGCGATGATGAGGACCATGAGCAGGGTGAATCCAGCAAGTTTAGCTGCCTTTGCCACTATACCCCTCTGTTAATTGACATAATATTCACGGGTTGGAGACCTCCCGATGCAGGGTAGGGGAGGAGGCTTCTCAGGTATGCGAGAGCCCGATTCAGTTGGGGGTCGCGCTGGTTATCGATATCTTCTTGTGTGAGGGGAACTTCGAGATCGGGGATAAGGCCAGCCCCTTCGATCTCGTGACCCTGGGGAGTTAGCCAGTGGGCGGTGGTCACATGGATGCTGGAGTGATCGCTAAGCTCGCGAACCGTCTGGATGGAGCCCTTGCCGAAGGTCTTCTCGCCGATGATGACAGCGCGTTGATGATCGCTGAGGGCTCCAGCCACTATCTCGGCTGCGCTGGCCGTGCCACCGTTGACCAAGACGGCAAGAGGGGTCTCGGTAGCCAGACCGCCCTTTTTGGCCGGAAAAGGTTGGTCGTTCCCTTGGGCGTCTCGCTGGTAGAGGATGGCACCAGTATCGATGAACTGACTGGCTATGTCCACTGCCGCCTCGATGAGGCCGCCCGGGTTATTCCTGAGATCTAGGATCAGGCTGGTAGCGCCCTGGCTTTGCAGTTGAGTAAGAGCGCGTCGTAGTTCCTCGTTCGTGCGCCCGCCGAAGAAGGATAACTTCAGGTAGCCGATTCCCTCCTCTTTCAACTCCCAGGTGACTGTGGGGGGCTCGATCTCTTCCCGGATGAGTTGAAGCATCAAGGGCTCCAGATCACCTTCTCTTCGGATAGTCAGTTCGACCTCGCTGCCCACTGGCCCTCGAATCAGGAGGATGGCTTCATTTTGAGAGAGACCGAAGAGATCGGTCCCGTCCACGGCGACGATTATGTCGCCAGGACGGATGCCCGCTCTGGAGGCGGGAGAGTCCTCGAAGGGCGTCACCACGACTAGGTAGCCGTTTCTCATCGTGTACTCGGCCCCAATGCCCCCGTACCGACCCTGGAACTGGGCTTCCTCTATCTCTCGATCTGGGGGCTCGATGAAGAAAGTATTTGGGTCACCAAGGGCGGCGAGCATCCCTCGAATGGAGCCGTAAGTCTGGGTCTTGGCATCGGGGAGTTCTCCGTAGAAGTTCTCCTCCACCAGGTTCCACGCTTCCCAGTAGACCGCGAACTCAGGCGGCTCCTCGGCTGCAGGGTGGAAGATCTCGCTCTCTTCCACCTCTCCTACATAGGCGGGAATCACCTGGGAAGCGAACCCCACCAGGTAGGAAGTAGCGGCTACAATAGATACCAGGAGAATCAAAATCAGCCGTTGGAAGGTTTTATCCGCCATCTGAATTCTTGACATAATTATTCGGCATCCTCTCCCAAATTCTACCACTCTTTGTAAAGGGGAGCAAATAGGTGAGGGGAGACCGGTTTGGCGTTTTTAACCGGTAAGGGATTTGGGAAGAGGGTTTGTGAGTTATGTCAAATGAATTAGCATCGTTGTTTGGTAGGGTTTACATAAGATATATAGTGTGAAGTTAACAATGAAGGCTATAGCCCCCTACTCTGGCGTTATATGCGGTGCAAAACACTGGACGGCATGTTTTAGATATAGAGAGGATGTAGGGGGAAGGCTATATCAGATATTTGTGGAATGCGCCCTCTAACTCCTGGGGGAGTTTCCCTTCTATGATTATGCCCTGCTCTGTGTATCGCTCGAGTTTCACGAGGCCATGTTGGTGGAAGAGTCCCAGGAGGTTGTTCTCGCCGTGCGGCAGGAGGACTCTAAGGGGGATCAACTCTTCCTCTAGGACCTCCTCCACGCGTTTGAGCAGGAGGTCCAACCCAGTGCCCTCGAGCGCTGAGATGGGTACACAGTTGGGGTAGCGACGAGCGATCTCTGCTAGAAGTGGCGAGATCTCCGAGGATGGCAGGAGGTCTATCTTGTTGAGGGCGGTCACCAGGGGCCTATCATCGGCCCCTATCTGCCTCAAGGTCTCCTCCACGGCTAGGCTTTGCTCCTGCACGTGGGGATGGGTTATGTCGACAACGTGAAGTAGGAGGTCCGCTTCCGCGATCTCTTCCAGGGTGGCTTGGAAGGCGGCCACTAATTGGGTGGGGAGTTTCTGAATGAAACCCACCGTGTCGGTGAAGAGGGCCACTCGGCCTTGGGGAAGAGGCACGCGCCGCGTAGTGGGGTCCAGGGTGGCAAAGAGCCTGTCCTCCACCAAGATATCTGAGCCGGCCAGAGCATTTAAAAGGGTAGATTTCCCGGCATTGGTGTAGCCCACGATGGCCACCACCGGGATAGCCGCCCGGCGACGTCGCCGGCGGTAGAGACGGCGATGGGTGCGAACTTCCTCCAGTTGCTGCCGCAGGTGGGCTATCCTTCGTCCTATCTCTCGTCG
>JBHIDN010000322.1:0-2613 GCA_046760125.1 Anaerolineae bacterium | reverse complement strand
TTATCTCCATAGGAGGATACACCATTGCATTTTCCACGGCAATCGGGACACCACCACGCGGTGTTTTCTCTGGTACAACTCGTCCCAGAGATGTAGTTGGATTGAGAGGTCCTCATCTTTAGCCTCTTCCCAAAAGAGAAGGAAATCAGGGCAGATGTTTATGATCTCGATGCCATCCATCTCTTACTGTCTCGCTGTAAGTATACCTTGGAGGCTCTCTTCCCTCAACCGCTGCAGGTCCTCCATCGTCGGCTCTATCTTGGGCGGCTCCTTGGTGGCCTTGATGGCGCTCTCCACATCCTTGAGTCCATTCCCGGTCACCAAGACGACTATCAACTCTTGGGGATCGATCTCGTCCGCCACTTTGACCAGTCCGGCGAAGCCGGCGGCTCCCGCTGGCTCGGCGAAGATGGCGGCTTCTCTTCCCAGTTGCCTCATAGCCTCTAGTATCTCCTCATCGCTCACGGCCACGTACTGGCCGCCAGTCTCCTGTACGGCGCGGAGAGCCTTCACCCTGTCCCGGGGGACACCCACGGAGATGCTGTCGGCCAGGGTGCGGGGAATGATGGGCTCAAATTTGCCGGTTTCCCAAGCCCGCACCAGAGGAGCCGCCCCCTCCGCTTGTACGCCCACAAGTTTGGGGGTCCGCTCTATGAAGCCCAAGGCCAAGAGATCCTTGAACCCCTTATGCAAACCGCCGATGATGCAGCCGTCCCCCACGGAGACGAAAACCCTGTCCGGTGCCTGCCAACCTAACTGCTCGCAGACTTCCAGGGCGGCCGTCTTTTTCCCCTCGGAAAGGTAAGGGTTATAGGCGGTATTCCTCGAATACCAGCCGAACTCATCAGAGGCCTCAAGACAGAGGTCGAAAGCCTGGTCGTAGGTGCCCTTTACCATGATCACCTGGGCCCCGAAGATCAAGAGTTGGGCCACCTTAGCCCTGGGGGCGCTTTCGGGGACGAAGATGACGTTTCGCATCCCCGCGCTGGCCGCCAGCCCAGCCAGCGAAGAGGCCGCATTCCCCGTGGAGGCGCAGGTGATGATCCTCTTCCCTAATTCTTGGGCTTTCACCACCCCGATGGCGCTGGCCCGATCCTTCAGAGAGGCCGTGGGATTGCGCCCCTCGTCCTTCAAATAGAGGTTCGAGAGGCCAAGTTTCTCGCCCAGGCGCTGGGCCTGATAGAGGGGGGTCCAGCCCACCTGGAGAGGGGGAATGGGGCTTTCGGCGTCCACGGGGAGGAGAGGCTTGTACCGCCAGATGGAGTAGTCGGGGTTTTGGGCCAGCCCCTCCTTGGTTAGCCTCTTACCGATGAGTTCATAGTCGTACTGAACGTCCAAGATGCCCTCATAGCCATGCTTAGGGCAGACGTAGAGCACCTCATGGGCACTATATTCTTCCCCGCAAAGGACGCATTTCAAGCCGAGGACGTGATCCATCTCATCTCTTGGAGGTATGGGGCGTGACTCTTGTTCCCGTCTCCCCTCGCAGAGCGCGGGCCAGGTTCTCTGGCGAGGTGATGAGAGCCTCCTTGCCTCCCTCCTCCAGAAACTTTATCACCGCCTTTATCTTGGGCCCCATGCTCCCCGGAGGGAAGTGCCCTTCTTGCAAATAGTTCTTAGCCTCTGACAGAGTCATCTCATCCAGGTCGACCTGGTTCGGCTTTCCGTAGTTGAGGGACACCTTCTCTACCGCTGTAGAGATGAGAAAGAGATCGGCCTTAATGCCGGTGGCCAGGAGCCCCGAGGCGTAATCTTTATCGATAACCGCTTCCACTCCTCGCAGGGAACCATCCTCCTCGACCACCGGGATTCCACCCCCCCCCACGCCGATGACCACGAACCCCAGCCCGATGAGGGCCTTTATAGCCTCCTGCTCCACGATGCGCCTCGGTATGGGAGAGGGGACCACCCGCCGCCAGCCCCTGCCGGCGTCCTCCATGATACGCCATCCTTCTTCATCCTGGTACCTCTTGGCCCTGGCCTCGTCGTAGAAGGGGCCGATGGGCTTGGTGGGGTTCTCAAAAGCCGGGTCGTCCTTATCCACCACCACCTGGGTAACCACCGTGACCACGGGCTTTTGGATGCCCCGCTTCCGAAACTCGTTCCCCAGGCTCTGCTGGATCATGTAGCCAATGGCCCCTTGGGTATCGGCGCCACAGGAGTCCAGAGGAACGGTGTGCAGGACATGGCTAGCCAACTCAGAACGCATGAGGATGAACCCTACCTGGGGGCCGTTGCCGTGGGTGATAATCACCTCCCAGCCCTGCGCGATCATATCGGCGATGTGGATGCAGGTCTCCCGAGTGGCGGCGAACTGGTCAGGCACCGTTTGATGGTCTTTATCTTTGATCAGGGAATTGCCGCCGATGGCTACTACGGCTACCTTGGCCATTGCTACCTCCTGGTTGGCAACCGATCTGATATAAAGGAACTATATCACCTTTTTACTTTGCTATCAATCAATGCAAGTAGGAGCCCTCGGGTGGTTCGCTGAAGGCTCCTTGGAGACAACTCCTTTACCCCACGGCGGGCATGGTCATGGCTGCACGTTCTCCTGAATGAAGCCCAAGATTTTTGCTTCCACCTCAGGGCCTTGGGGGGTCTCCAGGGCGA
>JBHIDN010000321.1:0-2613 GCA_046760125.1 Anaerolineae bacterium | reverse complement strand
CTTGCGAGGAGATGTGCTATGAAAGGTAAAGTCTGGATCGTTATCCTACTCCTGCTCTTGGCGGGAGCGGGAGGCGGTTGGTGGTACTTCACCTCTCACCCTGAGACCGGCTCCCAACTCTTGGCCGATCTGGGCCTGGAGATGGGGAGGCCGCCAGAAGAGGTCATCGCTGCCTCGGGGATCATCGAGGCCCAGGAGATATCGATCACCGCTGAGATCGGAGGACGGATCACAAACCTCCTGGTCGATGAGGGAGACCAGGTGGAAGAAGGCGATCTACTCGTAGAACTGGACACCGATCTCCTCGCCGCCCAGATAAAGCAGGCCCAAGCCGCTCTCCGCCTGGCCCAGGCCAACCTGGCTAAGATAGAGGCTGGAGCCAAGAAGGAGGATATCTGCCACGCCGAGGCCCTACTGGAGCAAGCGATAGCGGCCCGCGAGGGAGCATATCAAGCCTGGCTGGACGCCCAAGCCCTGCGAGACGACCCCCAGGAACTCTCTCTACAGATCGAGGCCGCAAGAACCGGCTTGGCCGTAGCAGAAGAACAGGTCGCCCAAGCCAGGGCCAACCTGGAGGCCACCCGCACCAAGGAGGACTTCTTGGCCCGCGCCTCCAGTCAATTGAAGGAAGGGTTCGATATCACCGTCCCTATACCCGGCGGAGGGACGATAAAAAAGCATATCGAGGCTAGTCCAGCCATCATCAACCAAACCCTCAGAGAGTGGAACCTATCGAGTCAAGAGACCTGGATCGCTTGGTCGGCCCTCTACCAAGCCCTAGCGGCTCGGGACGGGGCAGAGCGAAGGTTAGAGATCCTCATCGAGATGAGGGATAATCCCCTGGCCGCCCAGGTGGATGCGGCCCTGGCCCAATACGAGATGGCTCAAGCCGACGTGGCCGCGGCCCAAGCCCAACTGGGCGCCCTCCGCGCCGGCCCCACTGAATATCAGGTGGAGATGGCCCACGCCCAACTGCAAGAGGCGGAGGCAAACTTGAAGGCTTTGGAGGTACAGTGGGAAAAGATGAGTCTTAAGGCACCCCGGGCCGGCCTCATCCTGGAACGGATGGTGAACGAGGGGGAGATCGCGGCCCCAGGCTCCCCCCTCCTCAGGCTGGCCGATTTGGATACCGTCACCCTGATGGTGTACGTTCCTGAGCCCCAGATCGGCCGTGTCAAAGTGGGCCAGGAGGCCCAGGTGGAGGTCGATTCCTACCCCGGCCAAAGTTTCGCTGGTCGGGTGGTCTTCATCGCCTCCGAAGCGGAGTTCACCCCCCAGAACGTCCAAACGAAGGAACAGAGGGCCACGCTAGTGTTCGGGGTGAAGATAGAGATCCCCAACCCGGATCATCGGCTCAAGCCAGGGATGCCCGCCGATGCCCGGATAAAGGTTGGATAGGGGTAAGCGAAGAGGAGATCTGATCATGAACATTATACCCTTGCCAGAAGAGCCACGAATCGGAAAGATGGGATGGCTGGTCACAACCCTACTCCTCGCCCTAGCCGTAGGGTGCTCTGGCGAATTAGTCGGCTCCCCATCCTCCCTCCTCACCGCTTCCGGGGTGATCGAGGCCCGGGAGGTATCGATCACCGCCGAGGTAGGAGGACGCATCGTCGATATCCTAGCCGATGAAGGCGACGAGGTCGAGGAAGGGGCCATCCTGGTGCGGTTGGACACGGCCCTTCTGGAGGCCGAGATGGAGCGCGCCCAGGCCGCGGTAGCCCTGGCTCAAGCCAACCTGGCCCAGGTGAAAGCGGGAGCCCGCGAGGAGGAGATCCAGGCGGCTCAAGCAGCACTGGAGAAGGCCATCGCCGCCAAGGAGGGAGCGAAGAGAGCCTGGGAAGATGCCCAGGCAGCCCTAGAGGAGCCTCAAGAGTTGAATCTACAGATCGCGGAGGCGGAAACCCAACTGGCGCTGGCCGAGCACCAACTCTCCCAGGCTCAGGCCCAACTGGCCACAGCCCAGATAATGAGAGACAAATACGAGCGGGATGGCTCCGCTGAAGGGCAAGCCCTCTATGAAGCCTATGGCTTTCAGGTATCAGCCGCTGAGGCAGCCCTAGCCGCGGCCCAAGAACAACTCGCCGGAGCCCAAAAGAACCTAGAGAACTTATTGGCCCTGAAGGAAAACCCCATCTCCCTCCAGGCTCAAGTGCATGCTGCCCAGGCCCAATACGAGGTCGCAGCCGCCGCGGCAGAGGTGGCCCAGGCAGCCCTAGAATCCCTCAAGGCTGGGGCCACCCCGGAGGAGATAGCCGCCGCCCAAGCCCAACTGGAGCAGGCGGAAGCGGCTTTGGGGCTCTTAGAGGTGCAACGGGAGAAGATGACCCTCAAAGCACCCCTAAGCGGCCTGGTCACCAGCCGCTCCGTTCAAATAGGGGAGACCGCCTCCCCAGGAGCCGTCCTCCTCACCCTGGCCGACCTGGATCAAGTTGAACTCACCGTCTTCATCCCGGAGAACAGACTGGGAGAGATCCGCCTGGGGCAAAGGGTTACCGTAGAGGTCGACTCCTTCCCGGGCAAGGGGTATCAAGGGGAGGTGGTCTATATCTCCTCGGAAGCGGAGTTCACCCCTCGCAACGTGCAGACCAAAGAGGAGCGGGTGAATACCGT
>JBHIDN010000320.1:0-2617 GCA_046760125.1 Anaerolineae bacterium | reverse complement strand
TATATTCAGGGGAGAGATTACATCAATCTGGGGTACGTGGCAGGGAACGAGGTAGGGGCCCGCTTCATAGCGGAGGGCCTCGGACCTCGCCTCTCTCCCTATCCCCTGGGTGAAGGGGTTGAGGGCTTAGGGGATGTGGATCTCATCGTAGTATTGGCGGGAAGTCAGGAACATCTCCGCCGTTGGGTGGAGCAGGTACAGGCCCCTTACAAGGTGGCGATGGTGGCCGGGGTGAGCGCCCAGGTGGACCCTGTGGCTCGTCCTTACTACCGCTCCGGCCAACTGAAGGGGCTTCTCAGTGGGCTGGTGGGGGCGGCGGAGTATGAAAGGGTAAACCAGCATCCTGGGGTAGCCCTCTCTAGGATGCTCCCTCAAGCGGCCGCCCACCTGGTGATCGCCCTTTTCATCCTCTTGGGAAATTTCGCCTATCTGGTAGAGAGGTTAAGGGGAGGGGGATGAGGGAACTTTTAGGCACTTGGGTGGCCGCTCTTCTCACTTTGATAGTTTTCAGTTACCTGGTCTCTGACAACCCTCTATACCGCTTGGCCGAACATCTCTTCGTCGGGTCGGCTCTAGGTTACGCCATCGTGGTAGCCATCCAGGATGTGCTGTTGCCTCGCCTATTTACCCCCCTGGCCCGGAACCCCGTGGCCTACTGGCACCTTCTCATCCCTCTCCTTTTAGGTCTACTTCTTCTGGCCAAAGGGAGGATCTCTACCGCTTGGTTGGGGAATATCTCGGTAGGCTTCCTCTTCGGGGTAGGTGCTGCCTTAGCCATCGGAGGGGCTTTGGTCGGTTCCCTCCTCTATCAAGTGCGGGATACTATGTTACCGCTCCTTCCGGGCAAAGGAGATGGGGGATCGGTGATGGATAACTTGATCCTGGTAGTGGGCACATTGGGGAGTTTGGCCTACTTCTACTTTACAGCGGGCGGAGAGCGAGAGGCGACCGGGCTTCGAGGAGGTGCTCTCAGGCTAGGGTCTCTTGTCGGAAAGTGGTTCATCATGATAACCTTGGGGGCTCTCTTTGCCAACGCGGTGATGGCTCGGGTCTCCTTACTTGTGGGCCGTCTACAGTTCCTCCTTGGCGATTGGTTGGGGATACTCTAAAGATGGGTTTAGAATCGTTTGTCACGGCTGACCTGGGGAGCGTTACCACCCGGGTGACTCTCATAGATCAGGTGGCCGGCGAATACCGGTTGGTGGCTCATGCGTCGGCTCCGACAACCCTTTCGCCTCCTTGGGAAGATGTAAGCCTGGGGTTTCTGGAGGCGATAGGAAAGATGGAAACCGTTGCCGGGAGGCGGCTTTTGGCCGAGGGGAGGCTCATCACCCCTGAGAGGGGGGATGGAAGTGGAGTGGACGGCTTTGTGGCTACCACCAGCGCTATGGAACCCCTTCGGTTGGTGGTGGCGGGGATGATGGAGCCTTGGAGCCTGAGGAGCGCGCTCCATGCCGCTCATTCCACCTACACCCTCGTAGAGGGTACTTTCACCGTCGATGAGTTGTGTCTCTCATCGGCGGAGGAGATGCTCGACTTCTTAAGGCTCCTCAGAGAGGGTGGCCTCGACGCTATCCTTATCGCCGGAGGGATCGAGGGGGGACCTACCCTCCCTCTGGTAGAGATGGCCAAGGATTTAGCCTTACTTTGCGCCTCGGGAGAGATGCGACCCCGTCTTATCTTCGCTGGAAACGAGGAGGCTCGAGTCCCGGTGGCTGAGGTTCTGGAGGGGGTTGTCGATTTGGAGGTGGTGAGTAACCTCCTTCCTAGGCTGGGAGACGAGAGCCTAACCGGTGCCCAGGATTTGCTGGAGAACCTGGTGGGAGGGAAGATCGCTCTCATCCCCGGGATCGAGTCAGTGGAGAGATGGTCCCTGGCACCTATTCAAGCCACCGCCAGGGCTTTGGGTTGGGCGATTCGCTACCTGGCCCAGGAGTACGAATTGAAAGTTTTGGGGGTAGATATAGGTGGGGGCAGTGTAGGCCTCTTCTCCGCCAGGGATGACCGCTATTTTTGCGCTTTGACGAGCGATGTGGGATCGGGGTATGGGTTGGATAGGTTTCTCGCGGAGAGAGGGGTGGAGCGGATTCTCCGCTGGCTTCCCTTCGACTTGGAGGGGGCGGGGGATCGGATCCTCAATAAAGCGTTTAGGCCGGGGACTTTCCCCCAAAGGAGGGAGGATCTCTATCTGGAGCAAGCGGTGGCTCGGGAACTTATGAGATGGGCTTTGGAGCGGAGTGGTGAAAGAGCCTTAGTCCCAGTGGATCTGATCGTGGGCGCAGGAGGCTTCTTTTCCCATCTCGCCGACCCCAGGCAGGCCGCTCTCATCCTTCTGGATGGTTTACAGCCCAGGGGCGTCTGCAGTCTGGCCCTCGATGAGTTCTCTCTCCTGCCTCAATTTGGGGCTCTGGCCATGGTGGAACCTCTGGCAGCGGCACAGGTACTGGCACGGGACGCCCTTCTAAAGTTGGGGACGGTTATCGCGCCCCTGGGCGTTGCCAGAGAGGGAGAAGTAGCCCTTAGATTCAAGGTGGTCTTCGCAGAGGGAGGGGCCATCGAGGGCGAGGTACCCTATGGCTCTTTGGAGGTGATACCCCTGCTTCCTGGTCAAAGAGCG
>JBHIDN010000319.1:0-2624 GCA_046760125.1 Anaerolineae bacterium | reverse complement strand
CGTCTCCCAGAGTTGGTCGGGGTTCATCTCGCCCAGGCCTTTGTACCGTTGCACGGTCACCTTTTGGCCGCCCCACCTCTTCAACAACCTCTCCTTCTCCTCCTCGGTATAGACATAGGTATGCTTCGACTTGGCCTCGATCCGGTAGAGAGGAGGCTGGGCGATGTAGAGGTGGCCGTCGGCGATCAACGACTCCATGTACCGGAAGAAGAAGGTGAGGAGCAAAGTCCGTATGTGAGAGCCGTCCACATCAGCATCGGTCATGATGATGATACGGTGATATCGCAGATTTTTGATATCGAACTGGTCGCTGATCCCTGTGCCCAGAGCGGTGATGAGGGCCTGGATCTCCTTATTGCTCAAGATCTTATTGAGGCCCGCCTTCTCCACGTTCAGGATCTTCCCCCGCAAGGGGAGGATGGCCTGGAAGCGGCGGTCGCGGCCCTGCTTGGCGGAGCCCCCCGCCGAAGGCCCCTCTACGATGTATAGTTCGGACTTCTTAGGGTCTCTCTCCGAGCAATCGGCCAACTTCCCAGGGAGGGTTGCGCTCTCCAATAGACTCCTACGGATCACCAGATCACGGGCCTTGCGAGCCGCGGCCCGAGCACGGGCTGCCGTTAAGCACTTCTCTAGGATCGCCTTAGCCGCTCTAGGCTCCTCTTCCAGAAAGGTGGAGAGTCTTTCGGAGACCACCGATTCCACCAGCCCTTTCACCTCAGCGTTCCCCAGTTTGGCCTTGGTTTGGCTCTCGAACTGGGGATCCTTTAACTTCACGCTTATGACCGCCGTCAACCCCTCGCGCACATCCTCTCCGGTGAAACCGGGGTCGGTATCCTTGAGGATGTTGTTACGCCGGGCGTAGTCGTTTATCGTCCGCGTTAGGGCGGAGCGGAAGCCCGTCAGGTGGGTGCCGCCGTCAACGGTGTTGATGTTGTTGGCGAAGGCATAGACCGATTCGGCATAGCCATCGGTATACTGGATAGCCATCTCGATGATGGCGCTATCCACCGTTCGCTCCGTATAGATAGGCTCGGTGTGCAGCACCTTACGGTTGCGGTTGAGGTAGCGGACGAAGGATCGTATGCCGCCCTCGAAATAAAAGGATTGTTCTCGGTCCTCTCGTTCGTCTCTGAGGGTGATCTTCAGGCCCCGGGTGAGGAAGGCCATCTCTCGGAACCGCTGGGCTAGGGAGTTGAAGTTGTAGTTCAGGGTGCGGACGATCTCTCTATCGGGCAGGAAGGTGGTCTTGGTACCCCTATCTTTGGCCTCGCCGATCACTTGAACCGGGGTGGTGGGCACTCCTCGTTCGTACCGCTGTCGGTAGATCTTGCCGTTCCGCCTGACCTCCACCTCCAGCCACTCGGAGAGAGCGTTCACTGCGGAGACCCCCACACCGTGGAGACCACTAGCCACCTTGTACCCTCCCCCGCCGAACTTAGCCCCGGCGTGCAAGACGGTGTGCACTATCTCCAGGGCGGACTTATTCATCTGGGGATGGGTATCTACCGGGATGCCACGGCCGTTATCGACCACGGTCACCGTATTATCGGAGTGGATAGTGACCTCTATCTTATCGCAAGCCCCGGCCAGGGCCTCATCGACGGAGTTATCGACCACTTCAAAGACCAGGTGATGGAGCCCCCGCTTATCCGTGCTCCCGATATACATCCCCGGCCGCCGCCGCACCGCCTCCAGGCCTTCCAGGATCTCGATATCCGTGGCTTCGTATCTATCCACTGCCACTTCTTTCCTCCAACCAACTGGTATATCTATCTCGGTAGAAGATAAGACCGGCGGCCGCCAGCCCACTGCCTACGTAAGCGTTCCCCACAATCCCCACGGCTAGCCCCCAGGGGCTGGCACCCAGGGCCCGCCAGACGAAAGATAGCCCCACGCCGATAACGTTAATGAGGATGATCAAGCCCAGGGAGGACCAGAGGTTGCGTCGCACCACATTGATGCTATTCCAGATGGCCGAAAGCGGCCCCACATCGCTGATGACGATAGCGTCGATGGCGAAAAAGAGGTAGAACCATATCCATATAAGAAGCGCCAGAAGCAAGGTAGAGAGGATAGCCGTCAGGCTTTCGCTGAGAAGGGAGACCAGAGTCAAGCCTATGGCCAGGGGGAGCCCCAGAACGATAGCGCCTCCTATGAAGATGAGCAAGAGGAGGATAACCCGCAGCCAGTAGTCCCAGATTCGATGGAGAAGAGAGGGGTAAGGTTCCTCGCGGACCTTTTGTGCGATGAGACCCAAATATAGGCAGCCCAAGAGGAGACCGAGGGGGAGCAGGACCAGAACCCACCCCATGAATCGGAGGCCGGCATCTATCTCGATGACCGTTGGGCCCAGGGGCGAAGCGGGAGTCGCCCCGGCCATGAGACTGGGAACCCCCAAGATGGCCGAAACAAGAAGGGAGAAGAGGTTGAAACCCTCCAAGAGTTCCGGCCACTGGATGCCGGGGCCAGCGGAGGGCAGGTAGAGAGAGGCGCGTTGGATGAGAGGGAGAGGAGAAAGCCTGGGCCCTAGCCAGAGGTAGAGGTCTAAAGCCACGGGGATAGCCAGGACCCATAACTGCTGAGTTATAGCACTGAAGCCTAAAGAAAGCGTGTCGATGACCCCT
>JBHIDN010000318.1:0-2625 GCA_046760125.1 Anaerolineae bacterium | reverse complement strand
CTCTTAGGGTGAGAGCGGGTCTCTTCTTGGCCCTCTGGGGGCATTCATCTGATTCCATAGGGGTTCCTTCGAACCCTGAAGAGAGGCGCGCTGGAGGGCTCCATCTCCATACCGCTCTCGAATCTCGTCCACGGCCCGGTTCAGACGGCTCAGTTTCGCTTCTCGTTGGTCGAAGAGATCCAACTGGGAAGGAAGGCGGGGCGTCAAGTTGCTGATGCTCACTCCCACCAGACGGAGCCGCATTCCCGGCTGCCACTCCCGGCGGAGGATCTGCACCGATTGGTCGTAGATGACCTGATCTAGGTCTGTGGGATGGGGGAGGGTGGCGCTGCGAGTGAGGGTGGTGAAGTCGCTATGGCGTAGTTTTACGGTGATGGTCCTCCCTCGCATCCTATGACCACGGAGTCTGCGCCCCACCCTCTCGCAAAGATCCAACAGGTACCGTTGGACCTCTCCTAGGGTGGTTAGATCCCGAGCGAAGGTATGTTCGTGGCCTATAGATTTGGGCTCCCTACAGGGTGTGAGAAGGGAGTCATCTCTACCTCGGGCGCGCCGGTAAAGAACTCTGCCTAGCGCTCCGAACTCTTTCTCTAAGAGATCGAGAGGTAGATGAGCCAACTCTCCGATGGCCTCTACCCCTAAGGCGTGGAGGCGCTGGGCCGTGGCTGGGCCTACGCCCCATAGCCGCTCCACGGGGAGGGGGGCTAGAAAGGCCGCCTCTTGCCCTGGGGGTACTACGACCAAGCCCCCTGGCTTCCCTTCTTCCGAAGCCATCTTGGCCAGGAGTTTGTTGGCAGCCACCCCCAGCGAGGAGGGCAGGCCCAGTTCCTCCTTTACCCGCCGTTGGATGGTGCGGGCTATCTCTTCCGCCGGCCCCCACAGCCTCTCGCATCCGGTGACATCTAAGAAGGCCTCATCGATGGAGACCTTCTCTATCAGGGGGGTGTATTCTTTTAGGAGAGCCATCACTTGGTCGGAGATCTCCGAGTATCTCTCTGGATCTCCGGGGATGAGGATAGCCTGGGGGCAGAGGCGCAAGGCCTGGGCGGTGGGCATCGCTGAGCGGATACCGTAGGCTCGAGCCGCGTAGGAGGCCGAGGCGACTACCCCTCTCCGGCCGGGCCCTCCCCCTACGATGATCGGCTGGCCCGCGATTTCCGGGTTTAGGAGTTCCTCTACGGAGGCGAAGAAGGCGTCGAGATCGATATGGATTAGGCGGCGATCTTTATAGACCATTTGTTCTATATTATAACACAGACATTTTGTTAGTCAAGGGGTTGCCAGTAGCGAGAACCTGTGGTACACTTATAGCCTGTTGAAGGGTTCTTTTTCGACTTTCTTCGATGAGGTTAACAGATGGATCTAATCGCTTCGGTAGAAGAAGAACAACTCCGGGAGGATCTGGCGGAGATCAGGCCGGGGGATACGGTACGGGTCTATATACGCATCGTGGAGGGGGATCGGGAGCGGACACAGGTCTTCCAGGGGACGGTGATGCGGTTGCGGAAGGGTGGTGCCCGGGCCAATTTCACGGTGCGGCGGATCGCGGCCCATGGGGTAGGGGTGGAGCGGACTTTCCCCCTCCATTCTCCCCGCATCGAGAAGATAGAGGTGCTCCGTCATGGCCATACGAGGAGAGCCCAACTATACTACCTCCGTGGTCGCCGGGGCAAGGCGGCTCGTCTGAGGGAGAAACGGATCTAGGTTTGTTTGGCTAGGAAGAGAAGGGGAGACCCGAATGGGAGGGACTCCTCTTTTTCCGTGGGGATAAGTTATGCCTGGCGTTTCTAAGCGAGGAAAGCGTAGTCCACGAAAGGTGCGTTTCCTTCGGATGCTGAAGCATCCTCAGGATGCTGAACGCAATCCCCATCTCAAGGAGGAGCGAGCCCTCATTCGCCGCGGTTACCGGCGGATAGCGGGGCTCGACGAGGCGGGGCGGGGCTCCTGGGCGGGGCCAGTGGTGGCCGCGGCGGTCGTGTTGCCCTTGGGGTGGCGCAATTTGCGAGCCAAACTCTTGGGCGTCCGCGATTCCAAACTGCTCACCCCCCGCCGGAGGGAGGAGGCTCTGGAGAAGGTCATCGAGGTGGCGTTGGGGATAGGGATGGGAGTCGTGCCTCCTCAGTTCATCGACGAGAGGGGGATCGTGGCTGCCACTAGGCTGGCCATGAGGCGAGCCCTCGATGCTCTCCCCTTGAGGCCCGACTACCTCCTGGTCGATTACCTGTCCCTCCCTGATGAGCCTTGGCCCCATAAGAGCATCGTCCGAGGGGACAACCTTTCCCTTTCCATCGCTTGCGCTTCTATCGTGGCCAAGGTGGAGCGAGATCGCATGATGATCGCTTCTGAAGAGAAGTATCCAGGGTATGGTTTCGCCCGGCACAAGGGGTACGGGACGCCCCAGCATCGGAAGGCACTCGAAAGGCTGGGCCTCACTCCTTTGCATCGTCTCTCTTTCAGGCCCATGAAATTCATGGCGGCAGAGACCTAAGTCTAATGATCCAGGCTCAGAAAGCCTTTTTGCTTTTCCTCAGCCCGCCATGCTATACTGGCCCTGGGGTGGGGGGTCTATGGGGAAAAGGAGATGGGAGCCATGAAAAGAGCAGGGTCTCTTATCTTCCTCTGCAT
>JBHIDN010000317.1:0-2628 GCA_046760125.1 Anaerolineae bacterium | reverse complement strand
AGGGGTCGTAGAACTCGCCGAGAAGGTACGCACCCGCAAGAGGGCTTTAGAGCGGGTCTTGGAGTTGACCGCTGAGGCTGTGGGTGTAGAGAACCCCATTAACGCTGCCGTTATGCACACCGCTGTGGCCGAGGAGGCGACTGAGTTCTTGAGGGTTGTGGAGCGGACTTTTAACTGCCAGGAACTTATGCTTAGCGAGGCGGGCATCACCCTGGTGGCCAACGGTGGGCCAGGGATAATAGGGCTCGTAGCCTATAGAGTGAATCTGTAGCACCGGCTGGGTGAAGAGTCATGAAGATCGTGTTAGATGCTATGGGAGGGGATTACGCTCCCCAGGTGACCGTGGAGGGGGGCGTATTGGCGGCCCGGGAATTGGGGCTGGAGGTGGTCCTGGTAGGGCGGGAGGAGGCTATTCGCCGAGAACTCGTCAAATACGAGACCGGCGGGCTGAGCCTTTCCGTGGTTCACGCTGGCCAGGTGATCGAGATGGGAGATAAGCCGGCTACCGCCGTCAAGGTCAAGAAGGACTCCTCCATGGTAGTAGGGATGGATCTAGTCAAGAGGGGAGAGGCGCAGGCCTTCGTCTCGGCTGGGAATTCGGGAGGGGTGATGGTGGCGGCCCTTTTTCGCTTAGGACGGATAAAAGGGGTCCAACGGCCAGCCTTATGCGCCATATTTATGAGTGGGGAGGGCCCTCTCTGCATACTGGACGTGGGGGCCAATACCGATTGCAAGCCCCTCTATCTTCTGCAATTCGCCATCATGGGAAGCGTCTATATGGAGAGAGTTTTAGGGATAGAAAAGCCGTGTGTGGGCATCATCTCTACCGGCGAGGAGGAAGGGAAGGGGAGTCAGTTGGTCCTGGAAGCCTACGAACTCCTCAAGAGGAGCGGGCTCAACTTCATAGGCAACGTGGAGGGGAAGGATGTATTCCCCGGCTTGGCCGATGTAGTAGTCACCGATGGATTCACGGGCAACGTGATGATCAAATTAGGGGAGGGGATGGCTAGTTTCTTTGCCGGGGTAATAGAGGAGGAGATCAAAAGAAGCCCCCTTACCGCTCTGGGCGGGCTTTTGGCCAGGCCGGCCTTCGGACGAGCGAAGAGCCGCCTCGACTACAGCGAATATGGCGGCGTGCCTCTCTTGGGGGTGGAGGGGGTAGTTATCGTGGCTCACGGCCGCTCCAACTCCAAAGCGATCAAGAACGCCCTGCGCATGGCTAAGCAGACGGTTGAGGGGGGGATGATAGAGGCGATCAAAGAGGAGATTGAGCGAAGGGTGGAAGGGGAAAGGAGGGGATGAGATGTCAAAGGAGGGGTCAAGAGCCTCTCCTCGATTGAGGGCTGCCCAAGAGAAGGGGCCGACTGGCGGAGAGCGAGCATCGATGGAAGAGGCGCTCCTCAGCCAGGAACTGGAGGAGTTGGTAGCCGAGATTTTAGAAGGGGTGGAGACGTTGCCCTTGCCAGAGAGGATCGAAGGTTATAGGAAGAGGGCTCGGGTGGTGATCACCGGGATGGGGGCTCTCACTCCCTTGGGCTTGACGGTGGAGGAGACCTGGGAGGGACTGGTGGCTGGCCGATCCGGGATCGACTATCTTACCCGCATAGATACCAGCGACTTCCCCACCAAGATCGGTGGTGAGGTTAGGGGGTTCGACCCCTCTCGTTACATGAATTTCAAGGAAGCGCGGCGGATGGAACTCTTCAGCCAGTTCGCCGTAGCGGCCGCAAGCATGGCCCTGAAGGACGCGGGGCTAGCCATCGATGAGACAAGCGCCCCTCAGGTAGGGGTATTGATAGGGACGGCGATAGGGGGGATAGGTGCCACCGAAGAGGCTTGCTTGCGCTATTTCGTGGAGAAGAAGCGAGTCTCGCCTTTTTATCTCGTTTCCATGATCCCCAACATCGCGGCTTTTCATGTTGCACGCCTCTACGGGCTCGAGGGGTACAACTCAACCATCACTACCGCCTGTGCGGCGGGGACCCAGGCTGTGGGCGAGGCGGTGGAGGTGATCCGTAGGGGAGCAGCCCAGGTGATGGTCGCTGGGGGGACGGAGGGCTCCAGTTGCCAGGTGGGGATGGCCGGCTTCGTCTCTATGCGGGCCTTCTCCACCCGGAACGATGACCCAGAAGGCGCCTCTCGCCCCTTCGACAAGGATCGGGATGGCTTCGTGCCTTCTGAGGGTTGTGGTATCTTGGTCTTGGAAAACCTGGAACACGCCTTGAGACGGGGAGCCCGTATATACGCCGAGGTATTGGGTTATGGCGCCACCTCCGATGCTTACCATATGGCCCAACCGGATCCCGAGGCGCGAGGGGCGGCCCGGGCTATCCGCTGGGCTATCGCCGATGCCGGAATGGGCCCCCAGGATATAGATTACATAAACGCCCACGGGACCTCTACCCCCCTCGGTGATATCATGGAGACTCTAGCCATCAAGAAAGCCTTGGGTGAACATGCTTATCGCGTGCCCATCAGTTCCACCAAATCGATGATAGGCCACCTTTTCGGCGGGGCAGGGGCTGTGGAAGCGATCGCCACCGCTCTCACTATCTACCATGGGGTGATCCATCCCACCATCAACTATCATACTCCCGATCCCCAATGCGATCTCGATTACGTCCCCAA
>JBHIDN010000316.1:0-2646 GCA_046760125.1 Anaerolineae bacterium | reverse complement strand
CGTCATTCGTGATCCCCCTTGACAATCTAGAACATCTGTGCTATAATCTTTATTGGGATTTGGTCATTCGTCATTTCCCATTCCGCCCAGGTGGTCGTTTCCCTTTTTTATTTAACCACCCCCCCTGCGCCTAGAGGGGTATAGGCATACTTCGCCCGCCACTTGCCTTTTCACCTTTCAAGTGCCCCTAAAGAGAAAGGCCGGTCCTCGAAACCGGCCTCTAGGTCGGGGCGAGAGGATTTGAACCTCCGACCTCACGGACCCGAACCGTGCGCGCTAACCGGGCTGCGCTACGCCCCGTACCTTTACAATATCTCCAGAATGGGTATAATTTCTAAAGAGCCCCTATAGCTCAGTCCGGATAGAGCAGTGGTTTCCTAAACCATGTGTCGCAGGTTCGAGTCCTGCTAGGGGCACCAGTTGCATGGAAGCCTGACGAGAAAGCGTATCGTTTAGTTAGGCTTCTTCTTTTCCCTCGGGATCCTGTAGGGATTTCTCTTCTTCGCTCTTCGTCTCTTCGTCCAGCCCCTGCGAGGACTGGCGGAACTCCCTAATGGCCTTGCCCAAGGCCCCGCCCACCTCAGGGAGTCTCCCCACACCGAAGATGATGATGATGATCACCAAGAGGACTAAGAGTTCGGGCATGCCTATCTGCGGTAGCATCTTCCCCTCCCCTGGCTACAAAGGCCTGTCCTGGCGTGTGGCAGGCCAGGGTATTTGTCGAGCCATTCAAAGTATAGCACAGGTCGGTCGCTTGCACAAGCAAATGGGGATTCTCTGTCCTCATGGAGAATACGGTTCTCGTTCCTTGTCAAGGGTAAATCTTAGATCGGCCCAGATAGTCCTTTTGGGTCATTGACCGCCACTTTCGGTTATGCTATTTTAACAATGTATCTTAATGTTTCATGGGGTTATGTAGGGAAAAGAGATGAGTTTGCAAGAGCCAAGATTCGCCGAAGAGGGATCCATCGGCAAGCGGATCCTAATCGTCGATGATGAGGAGAGGTTGGTCTATTTCCTGCGGGTGAGCCTGGAGAAGCTGGGCTTGGGTTATCAGGTAGTGACGGCGGGATGTGGAGAGGAGGCGCTTGAGGCGCTAGAGCGCTTTCGTTTCGACCTCCTCATTACCGGCTTCGAGATACCAGAGATCGATGGGTTGGAATTGATTCGGAGGGTGAGGGAGAGGAGCCCCGGTACCTTATCCATCCTCATGACCGCCAACGGCTCCCCCGAACTCGAGGCTCGGGCCCATCTTCTTCAGGTCTACGAATATCTCGCCAAACCTTTCTCCGTTGACCGTCTCATAGAGAGGGTGCAAATGGCCTTGGGAGATGCGGTCTTTCCAGAGGAGGCCATGGAGGGAGACCAGAGGACCTTCGAGCCCCCAGCGGAGGAGACATCTGACTTCTCTCGCGTTCGGCATCCTGCCTTCGATCCTGAGGGCTCAGGCCGAAGGGAGGATGTCTCCCCTTTGGGCCCCGCTCCTCGTCCCGAGGAGTTCGAGGTCCTAGGAGAGGAACCGCAGGGTCTGCCCTCACAGGATCTCGGGGGAGAGGAAACATCCGAAGGAGTGGAGCCCGAACTCCATGAAGAGGTGACGCCTGCGATCTTGGAGGAACCGGAGCAAACGACCCTGGCCAGCGCCTCCGAGGGGAGGGAACTACCACTCTCCGAGGAGGTTAAGGAGAGGGAGCAACCGGTTTTTGAAACCGCGGAGACGATGCCTGTGGCAAGAGAGAAGATGATCTCTACCCTCTCCCCCCACCGTTTCGAGGCCATCTACAACTGCCTCTCTGACTTGCGTTTCGAGGTGGGTGCTCAATGCGTCCTTTTGGCTGACATCCTCGGTGAACTTGTGGCCGAAGTGGGGATGACGACGGAGTTAGATACCGCTACCCTCATTTCCCTTCTGGCTGGGGGCTACGTCACCACCTTCGAGATGGCTCGGCAACTGGGAGAGAGCCGTTCTTTCAACCTCAACTTCCACGAGGGGGAGCGATACGATATATACTCCTCCAATGTAGGGGACAACTTCCTCTTAGTCATCCTCTGCGATAGGCAAGCGGGCCCCAGTAGGGTGGGCATGGTGTGGCTATACGCCAAACGAGCCATTGAGAAACTATTAGGCATCATGGCCCAGGAGGAGGGGATCGAGGCCGGAGAGGCGCTAGGGGAAGAGTTTGGCACCTCCCTGAGAAGCGAATTGGATAACATGTTCGGGGAGGAGCCGAGCGACCAGCCGCTTTCTCCAGAGGAAGAAGATCTCCCCCTTGGTTTTGAGGAGGCTAAAGCGAGGGGGCTGGTGAGCGATAATATCTTCCCGCTTTCTGGAGATGATTCTGAGGAGGAAAAGGATGCCGCTGGAGGGGAACCTAAGGGATTTTAGTCTGGTCAATATCATCCAACTCAATTGTAACGAAAGAAACACCGCTAAGGTCACTCTAGACCGCCAGGGGAAGGAGGGCGTTATCTTCTTTGATGGCGGCTCTATTAAACATGCTGCCTTCGGCTCCTTGGTGGGGGAAGAGGCGGTCTATGAACTCCTGCGTTGGAGGGACGCCAACTTCCGGGTGGAGAGCGGGGTAACCACAGAGGAGAAGACAGTCAAGACCAACTGGAACGCTCTTCTCCTGGAGGGGATGCGGC
>JBHIDN010000315.1:0-2653 GCA_046760125.1 Anaerolineae bacterium | reverse complement strand
ACTCTCCATCGTCTGACCGATGACCCAGCAGGGGATTACGCCCCCGCTTGGTCTCCCGATGGCCGATGGATCGCCTTCACCACCTGGCGCGAGGGGAACAAAGAGATATATCTGATGGATGCCCAGGGGGTCAAGCAACGGAACCTCACTCAGCATGAGAGTGATGATGAGTACCCGGCTTGGTCCCCCGATGGCCAATGGCTAGCCTTCGTCTCCTGGCGGGATGGTAACGGAGAGATCTATACCCTCGACGTTGACAGCGGGGAATCTGTGAGGTTAACCCGTAACGATCTCCTCGATACCGCTCCCGACTGGTCACCAGATGGCAAGGAGGTCGTCTTCTCCTCCTACGATAAGGGTGAGCCCTTCGAGGTTTTCCATGAGTACCGAGGCGGACATCTAGATTTGGCTTTTTGGGATGGAGAGAGCGGGGTGGTGAAATACCTTCAGGGGAGCGAGGCCGATGAGATGAGCCCTTCTTTCGCCCCCCAGGGGGTTAAAGCACCTTCCTGGGCCCCTGAGGCGAAATTGATGCCCACGCCTACCCCTGCCACATCTCCACCAAGCGGGGAGCCTCCTTACCATATCGTCCCTCTTATGAATATGCTGGAGGGAGGTCCCTACCAATTGGAGGAAGGGGCAGCGGCCTCGTTCGACGCTCTACGGGCGGAGGTTCTAGCCAGGACGGGGTGGGACTACTTGGGGAAACTGAGCGACGCTTTTCGACCCATCTATGCGCATGGAAGGACCCGGTATGGCTACTTCAGTTGGCATAAGACGGGGCGAGCCATCGATCTGCGCTTCGAACTCCTAGATGCCCAGGGCGAACAACAGTTGGAACTGGTGAGAGAAGATATCGGTTCCGAGATATATTGGCGGATGTACATTCGCTGCTTCAAGCAGGATGGGAGTCAAGGCGAACCCCTTAAGGTGGCCCCTTGGCGGTACTGGTGGCAGATAGACCCTAACCTGGACCCAGAAGTGTACGAGCAGGGCGGTCGCCCCAAGCCCATTCCAGCAGGCTATTACGTGGATTTCACGGAGATCGCCAAGAGGTTCGGTTGGGAGCGGATCGCCGCTTATACCACCGAGGACTACAATTGGCGCCAACACACCCTGCGCACGGAGTATTGGCACTACCAATATATGGAAGGGCTAAGGTGGTACGAGGCGATGTTGGAGATCTACCCCGAAGAGATGCTGCGGGAGTATTTCACCTGGGAGAAGGCTAGGGAACTTGGCTTCCCTGATGACCTTCCCCGGAGGAAGGGGATACCAGGGCCTTAGACAAACCCTTTGGCGATTTGGGTGAGGGGCAGAGGCTAGCGGAAGAGGCGGTTGAGCGTAACGTGACCCGCGTTGCCGAAGTCACCTATTCAGCCGCTCCGACCACTGGAATAGATCGCGCAGAGAGGAGTGGTGCCGGCTCAGCAACCAGCCCACCAACCAGCCGAAGATGAAATCTGACGAGACGGTCTCCACGAGGTGAGCCCTCGCTACGGTCTCTGGCATGTACGGGTTCGGCAGCAGAAGTTGGCTGCTCCATACCGCAAACAGCAGTGCAATCGCCAACCCCACTTCCCACTGCTGGCCTTTGAGCATCCGAATCACGGGCAGAGCGAAGGCTGTCCACAGCATCGCCCGCAAAGCTTGAAAGGGAAACATCCAGGGCGTCGTCGCCCAAATGTTGGCTATCTGTGCAAAGAAAGCGCCGGGATCGGTCCCGCCATAGTATGCCTGCACCGTTGGGTTCTTCCACGCGATGAAGTAGCCAAAAGTGTAATACAGAATCAGGTAGGCTGCTGCAATCGCCGCCAACTTCCACGCCCACTCGCCCGGCGGCATGACCAGTCGCAGGTTAGGGGTTTGTGGTGTCAATTCCCGCCTCATCTTGCCCAAAATCAGAACGGCCGGTGGTGAGAACAGTCCGGCCATTATCGCGCCCATGACGAAGAGTTTAGGGATCATGCCTGGGGGCAACTGATGCGGGAGATAAACGACCGACTCGATCTGCGCGACTACGGTATTCAAACCGTAGAAGGCCACGAAGACAGCCCCCACCAATTTCCACCCCGTCCAGCGCGAGCGAAGGATGATGTAGGTAAGGACGGTTGTTTCCAAAAGAGAAACCACCAGCAAGGATAGCACTGTCGACCCAGCGTCCACAGGCGGTGGCTCAGCACCGGCTGGTAGTGTAGATACGCCGGAGACGATGGAGGCCACCATGAAGCAGAGGAACAAGATGATGGTCAGGGCGATCACCTTTAGTCCAAGGATGATAATCATTTTTGTGCTCATAAGATTCCCCTCTCTTGTGTGATTTCGGCTAACGTGTAATATTCGGAGTTTTCTTTGCCTAATCCGATATAGTTTGACCTCAAGGCCATTTTACTGTAGAGATGGGGCCTTGTCTAGGTCTCGGCTATATCTGGCTCAGCGACCGACCGCTTCCGCCCCTTTGCACTCTGATGATCTCCCCCATGATGGCTAACGCTATCTCGGCCGGGGTCTGAGCCCCGATGTCTAAGCCGACGGGAGCATGAATCCGGGCGATGCTCTCTTCTGCATAGCCTTCGTCCTTCAGGAGTTTGAACACCCCCTTTACCCGCCTTCGGCTCCCAATCATCCCTATATAGGCCGCGGAGGAATCGAG
>JBHIDN010000314.1:0-2657 GCA_046760125.1 Anaerolineae bacterium | reverse complement strand
AAGAAAGCGGCTCCCATGCGATATACCAGAATCAGGTCCCCCAGGGGCAGATACAACTGCTTGCCGATGCGAGCCATCCCCTCTAGATCCAGAGTCCGGGAGAGAGCAGCATAACTCGCCTTGCTCACCTCGAGGGTGAGTTCCCCTTGGCCTTCCATCGGTAGGGCCACGATCTCGGCGGGCAAGGCCAAAAGGAAAGAGCCATCCGCCTGAGACTTGGTCGCCTTTCCGCCTTCATCGATGAAGACCCCTTGGGAGTCCTCTACCCTTATCTTTATGGAAGCGCCCTCCAGGGGCACCCCTTGGGAGTCAACCACCCGCCCGGTGATGATGAGGGTGGCCCCCTCCTCCCCAGAGGTGGGGGCCCAGGGAAAGATCAAGAGGCCCAGAAGTATGGCCCCGGTGAGAAACCTAGCGCCTTTCATAACGATACAAAATTGTAACAGAGGGAACTCTCCCTGTCAAAGATTTGTCAACGGGGCTCTAAGGAAGTATAATGATTTATTGCCCAGCCTCCACTAGAAGGGGGTAATTATGGCCCTAGAGACCCTAGTCCACAAGGACCTCACTTGGACCAATATCGAGAAACCCACCTCTGAAGAGATGGGCTATCTCCAGGAAAATTACCCCTTCTTCCACCCTCTAGACCTGGAGGATTGCCTCAGCAAAATAGAGCGGCCCAAGATCGACGAATACGATAACTACCTCTTCATCGTCATGCATTTCCCCGTCTTCGATAAGGTGACCCGGCGGTTGGGATCCTCACAGGTGGCTATCTTTGTGGGCCACGACTTCTTGGTGACCGTCAGCGATGGGTCTCTCAAACCTCTGGTGCAGGATTTTGCCGGCTGCCAGGAGAACGAGGAGTTCAGAGAGCAGTTCATGGGCCGGGGGTCGAACTATCTCCTTTACGAGGTAATCGACAGCCTAATGGACTACTGCTTTCCTATTTTAGATAAGGAGAGCCAAAACATAGAGCGGGTTGAGGAGAGGATATTCGAGGAGGATGCTCGGAAGATGATGCGGGAGATCTCCATCATCAGGAGGAACCTCATCAACTTCCGTCGCATCATCAAGCCCCAGATGGCGGTCATCGCCAGCCTGGAGCGCAAGGATTGGGAGTTCCTCAGGGGCGATATGGATGTTTATTGGGGCGATGTCTCCGACCATACAGCCCAGATCTGGGATCGACTGCAGGATCTGCGAGAGGTGATCGAAGGTTTGGGCGACACCATCGATTCCCTCACCTCCCACAGCCTCAACGAGGTGATGAAATATTTGGCCATCATCGCCATCACCTTCGGCTCATTGGAGGCTATCTCCGGCATCTACGGCATGAACATCCCCTTGCCCTTGGCAGGAAGCCCCTCCGCCTTCTTGATCATCCTAGGAATCATGGGCCTGGTATTAGGTATCATGTTCATCTTTTTCCGCAAGGCGCGCTGGCTCTAGGAGAGTGTCTTGGAAAAGATGAAGATGGACTACCAGAGACTGCTCTTCTTCGCCCTCTGGATCTTACATCGGAGGTCGCTGTTGTGATAGCCCTTGGGCAAAGGAGGTGCAGCAAAGATGACCAACGGTAAGGTTATCTTGGTGATGGCCTTGATCGTGGCTGGTTCCTTGGTGGCGGCAACGGTAGTGGGCGCTTTTGCCGGCGGAATCGCTGGCTATCTAGTGGCTCGCTGGGAGGGGCGAGGGCCCTGCCCTACGCCTCTCCCAGAGGAGCGGGGGGAGATACCCTTCCCTGAACCCCTTCCTTTGCCCCGCTTGAAGTCGCAGGAGCCAGTGGAAGGGGCTTTAGTCACCAAGGTGGAGCCGGAGAGCCCCGCCGAGGAAGCCGGAATTAAGATGGGCGACATAATCACCGCCGTCGACGGCCTGGAGATCGATGAAGACCACCCCCTTCGCGATCTCATCTTGGACCATGAGCCAGGGGAGAAGATAACCTTGACCCTCAGCCGTGGTGGGGAAAGCAGAGAGATCCGGGTGACCTTAGGAGAGACCACGGACGAGGAAGGAAAAACCATCCCCTACTTGGGGATCCACTACTGGTCTATAAAGCGAAGGTTCTTCCAACCCCAAGGGCTCGACTGGGGTCGCCTGCCACAACCGAGACTTAACCTCCTGTTCAGGAGATTACTAAGGCGGATTCGACCCCGCCTTCCTAACGTGTAGCCCCACTAATAAGGGCTAGAGGGAAAGCATCCGCCTTATCGGGGTTCGGCCTGTGGGCCGAACCCATTCTGCTTTAGTTGCACCAAACGATGAAGTGAGGCATAATTTGGGAAGGAGGGATGAAGATGGAGAGAGGTTCTGGGCCCAGATATTCTATAGTGGTTCTTGTCGTGGCTTTGGGTATCGTGGTGGCCATCATTTGTGGAGGGGTCGTTGGCGGCGCGGCTGGGTACTGGGTTGCCCGCTCACAACCCACCCCTTCAGTTCCCACACCAGTGACCATAGGCCAGCCGGGAGAAGTCACTTATCTAACCCTCACCCAAGATTCAGCCATGATAGAAGCCATCGCCAAGGTGAAGCCAGCCGTAGTTACGGTGATTAACACCCTTCCGGCCAGGCGGACCTTCTTCGGCGAGGTGATCGAGCCCCAATCCTCTGGCTCCGGGGTCATCATCGACGAGGAGGGCTATATCGTCACCAAC
>JBHIDN010000313.1:0-2662 GCA_046760125.1 Anaerolineae bacterium | reverse complement strand
TTAATAGGTCTCCTAGGACTCTATTTTCCCCAGATATTTGGCGTGGGCTACGAGGTCATCGAAAATGCCCTCCTAGGTCAGATCGCTATCCCCTTACTGATAGCCCTCATTTTCTTGAAGATTTTAGCCACCTCTTTGGTTCTCGGTTCCGGCGGATCGGGAGGGGTCTTCGCTCCCTCTCTCTTTATGGGTTCCATGTTGGGTGGAGTCTTTGGAAAAGTAGTACATAGCTGGCTCCCTTCCGCCACCGCTTCACCCGGCGCTTACGCTTTAGTGGGAATGGCCGCCGTTTTCGCTGGCGCGGCTCGCGCCCCCATCACCTCCATCCTCATCCTCTTCGAGATGACCAGCGACTACCGCATCATCCTCCCCTTGATGATGACTACCGTTATCAGCACCGTCCTAGCGGAACGGCTCTACGAGGAGTCTATATATACCCTCAAACTAGTCAGGAGGGGCATCCGACTGCAACGGGGGCGGGATATCGACGTTATGCAGGGAGTCCTGGTCAAGGAGGCTATGACCACCAGCCCAGATACCATCCCTTGGGATATGACCTTAGATGAGTTGGGGCACGAGTTCCAACGCACCCACCACCACGGCTTTCCGGTCCTCGATGTAGAAGGTAAATTGTATGGGGTGGTCACTATACAAGATCTGGAACGTGCCTTGCGAAGAGGCAAAGAGGCCAATAACCTCAAAGCGGGAGATATCGCCACCACCTCCCTCCTCACCGTCTATCCCGACGAGCCCCTTTGGGCGGCCCTCAAGAGGTTAGGGGTAAGGGATGTGGGACGCTTGCCCGTGGTCGATCGCCGAGACCCGAAGAAACTCTTAGGGATGGTGCGACGGAGCGACATCATTCGGGCCTACAATTTGGCCATCATACGCCGCCAGGAGCTCCAACACCGCATGGATCGACTGCGTCTGGGGAGGGTGACGGGTGTGGAGTTTGTGGAGGTAGAAGTGGGCCCGGATTCGCCCGCAGTGGGGAAGCAGATAAAGGACCTCCCCCTACCAGAGGATTGTATCATCGTCTCTGTGCGGCGGAATCGGCAGATCCTAATCCCCCATGGAGACACCACCATCGAGGTCGGAGACAAAGTGGTGGCTTTCGCAGCCAGCGAGTCTCTTCCCCAAGTGTGGGAAGAACTGACAGGGAAGAGCAAAGGGTGATGCGGCAATTATAGGTTTATCCCCAGGTTGTGATTTGAAGAAGGGCCACGCTACGGTGGCCTTCTTGCCTCAGTGAGAGGTAATAATCGGAAGAGGAGAGTCAGTCTTGGGGATTGGAACTATCGTAGGCCTCTCGCCCCAGGCTCCTCAAGCCGAAGCCCTCCTTGCTAAAGAGGAGGTAACCCCAGACTATGGGCAAGAGGCGCACCGCTCGCACGAGGATGACGAAGGCTAAAGCCTGGCCGCTATCCACAGAGAGGATAGCCAGAGAACCGATGCCAAAGAACTCCAAGGTCCCCATCCCCCCGGGTGTGAGGATGAAAGCCCCCAGGGCGATAAGGACCATAGGGAGGGTATAGGCTTGGGGGGGCAAGGTGATGCGGGCCCCCAGCCCGACGAAATAGAAACTGATCACCAGAAGGGCCCACATGGGAAAGCCCAAAAGAAAAGCCACCGCGGCCTCCCCTCGTCGCTCCAGAGCCCTCAGTCCGTCAACGAAGGAGTTAAAGAGCCTGGCCAAACCCTGGGCCCAAAGGGGGGAGAGACGGTCTAAGAGAGAGGTCAAGAGGGCAACGGCTTTCCGATTCCGATAGAGAAGAAGGGCCACCAGGGCTAGGCCAAAAGCCAATATGAGAGTGGCCACCAAGCCTACTTGGCCCACCCAAGTAGGCAAGGGTATCAGCCAGAGGAGGAGCAAGAGAGAGAAGCAAAGCACCGAGACATCCATTATCTTCTCCACAACTATGGTGCCTAATATGGCGCTCTTGCTCAGATCTTCCCTCTGTCCCAAGACCAAGGCGCGCAAAAGTTCCCCGGAGTTGGCTATAAGTACCTGGTTCCCAAAGTAACCCACCAAGACCGCGGAGAAGATCGCCTCCCGGCTCGCCCTTCCAGCGGAACCCAAGAGATAACTCCAACGCACCGCTTTGAGAGCCAGGAAGAGCATTAAGAAGAGAGCGGCAGGCGCCAGATAGCCGTAACTGGCTGACTTCAGGGTTGCCACCGTGGCTCGGAGGTCGACCTTGACCAAGACCAAGAGGAGAAGAACGAGGCCTACTCCTAACCCTAATAAAAGTCGCCTTCTATTCAACCGATACCTCTCCCACAGGGATCCTTGACGGACAACCCTAGGCTACGTAGCCAAAACCCTTCAGTCGCTCCCGAACCTCTTCTTCCTCTTGGGGGGAATACACATCTCGGCCGGATTCCCGGTCGGAGCCCAGATCGCTGAAAAGGGGCGGGTTCTGGGAGACGAATTCCGGCTTGAGCGCCTCGCTGAGCACTTGGCCGTCCATATCGACGGGGATGGGAATCCCCATAAGATAGAGGATGGTGGGTGCTAGGTCGATGATGCGGGCCCCTTCTATAGTTTCACCCCGCTTAACCTTCTCCCCCCAGAGGATGATCATCCCTTGGGGGCGATGATGGCCGGAGAGGCCGAAGATGGGCTCCACCAAACGGTGGGAGCCGAAGTCGGCATGGCCGA
>JBHIDN010000312.1:0-2671 GCA_046760125.1 Anaerolineae bacterium | reverse complement strand
GGCTCCGTCGCCCCTTGGGAGGGGTGCAGGCCAGAAGGGGAACGGAATCGGCTGCTGGCCACATCCTCTCGGATCTTGGAGGGCTCGAGGGGGTAGTGGGTCAGATCGCTGGCTGTGGTGGTGCCCTGGAGATGAAGCCGTTGGCGAAGGGTTAGGTCCGGGTAGCTATCCAGGTCGAACACGCCGTAGGAGAGATAGCGCTTACACCCGGATCCGATCTCGAAGTAGTCGTCGTAGACCTGGGCCACGGCCAACACGTCGGGGATATAGACGTTATCGATGAAATCTCGCAAAGTCTGCAACCTCCACAGGAAACCGGTGATCTTATCCACGGTGACATTCTCGGTGACTCCGCCAGGGACGATGGCTGCATTGTGGGGCATCTTGCCCCCGAAGATGGCCAGCATCTCCTGAGCCAAACGCCGCATATCTAGGGCTTGAACGTAGTGGGCCACGGCCGCCTGATCCACCTTAGCCGGCAGCCGGTAGTCACCTTCGTATCGAGGTACAAAGGGAGCCAACACCCCTCGTTCCAGAAAAGCCTTCACCGAGTTGAGGGCGGTATCTTGGCCCTCATAGGCGGCCACCTTGGTTACATCTACGTAATCCAGAGCCGCCAGGTGGTAGAAGTGAAGGATATGCGATTGGATATAATTGGCGCCTTGGAGTAGGTTGCGTATTATCCGGCCGTTATCTGGGAGCTTGCTGGCCACCCCGAAAGCGTCATCCAGGGCTAGGGCTGAGGCCATAGCGTGGGTGGTGGGACAGACACCGCAGATCCGCTGCGTGATCCGCTGGGCATCCCTTGGATCACGGCCGCGCAGGATCATCTCAAAGCCCCGGAAAAGCATCCCTGAACTACGCGCTTCCTTAACCTCCCCATCCTCGACCACCGCTTCGATCTTGAGGTGGCCCTCGATGCGGGTGAGGGGATCGATGGTGATAGTTGTCATGAGTTCGTTCTCCTCTCGTTTCAATCTAGGCGGCCCGCTTGGGAAGGGCTGTCTTTTGAGCCTCTAAGGGATCGCTAGAGCCTCCCTTGACCTCACTGGTGATCGCCTCCGAAGCGATAGTTGTCCTGTTCATCTCACTTTCCCTTGCTGGGGCTGCGCTTCCTCGGCCTCGCCTTTGACTCTATCTTCTATTGCAGTGGCTTCCTACTGGCCGCCTCACAGTAAAAGTCCCAGGGCAGCAGGTTTCCCCCGGGACTATTGGCCTTCCTCACCAGGGTGAACGATGCCACCCATCAGCACCGCAGATTTGTGAAAATTCGCACATATAGAATAACACAAAACCTTCTCTTTGTCAAGGCTAGCGGATGACAGCCCTAGGAACAGGGTTCTCGAGATGTGGCTTTCAATAACCCTCTTGGGCGGATGTTCGGTCATAAAGCAGATCGGGTATCTCCCCTTAAGGTGAGGCTGAGCATTAACTCTCGCCAGGGGATCTTCTCTGGAAGCTATCCAATTCACTCATCACCAACTCTATCACCTTGGGCACCGCTGCCTCTACCTCAGCCGAGAGTTCGAGCCCCCACTCTATCTCCTTGGGTTCGATGCCCAGAATGATCACCTCTTCAGGCGCGGCATCTAAAAGGTGTTCCGCCACGTTCAGGGTCTCCAGTAGACCCACTTGGTGTAGGGAGGTGACTTGCTCTCCACTTGCTGAGATATCTTCAGGGGTGAAACGAAATATGGTGCCCGGTTCGCTGCCGGTGTGCACAGCATCGATGATGATCACTTGGCGACGGCCAGCCAAGGTGTCGAGGAGATCGAAGGAAGCCGTGCCGCCATCCCATAACTCAACATCATCAGGCAGCTCCCGGTCGCGTAGAGTGGAGATGACATGCACCCCCACCCCCTCATCTCGTAGGAGGATGTTTCCCACCCCTAGGATTAGTCTGGGAGGTTGTTTATTGGTGGTCATCTTAGGATCTCTTGATCCCATGGTTCCCACTTTAAGGTACCCTCTCTGCTTGGCTCTTGTTCAGTTATTTGGCCGCTCTATGGAACCTGTTCTTTTGATAAAGTGAAAAATGTCACAAATAGATGCGTCATAAAGGCGCTATCTTGTCAAGTGCCATAGCCATGAGGAGCCCATCATCGCCTGGCTAGAAAGGGGATGGTTTAGATCCTCGGCCGGATTTGTGATAGAGATAGCACCCAGAACAACCCGCCACGCCCCTTGAGTATATCAGAGGGAGGTCAAAATCCGGTCAAATCGAGGTCAAAAACTGGTCAAAAATCCCCCTTCGTGCTAGATAAAGTTCACTAGAAGGTTATCAAGTTCTCATTATACGCCGGCTCTATATGCATCTTCCCCGGTTGGACATCGTTCATCCGCTACCGGGAATACTTGACTAGAGGACTCTTTTTTGCTATCCTATACTTGTGATGAGGTGCACAAATTCGCCATAAAGGCCGGGGTCCCAGGATAGGGGAGTCCTAGGGGCCTCTTTCTTAAGGAGGTGTCATCGTGGCCCAGAAAGTCATGGAGGCCGATCTACCTGAATCATCTCCGGGTCTGGTGGAACGAGTCCTCGATACGTCCATCGCGGAGAAGATCAAGAGTTGTATCCAATGTGGTGCTTGCAGTGCCTCCTGTCCCACCGCCTACGCTATGGATTACACCCCTCGCCAAATCATCGCTGCCCTGCGGGCCGGCCAATGGG
>JBHIDN010000311.1:0-2680 GCA_046760125.1 Anaerolineae bacterium | reverse complement strand
GCGATCTCCCCCAGGCTTTCCACCTCCAAGTGGTAGCCCCCTTCGAGCAGCGGGTGGAGACGATAATGGAACGCGAGGGGTTGGGGCGTCGCGAGGCGATAGCCCGGGTGAAAGCCAGCGACCAAACTCGCCGAGAATACCTGAGGAGGTATCATCGGGTGGAATGGCTGGACCCCACCCTCTACGACCTGATCATAAATACGGGCAAGATACCCATCCCTCTGGCGGTAGAACTGGTGGTGGCGGCTCAGGGCTAAGACGGCCCCTCCAATCGAACAGTAGGATAGATAAAGGGACGAGAATTGGCCAACCTCCTAAGGATCTCCGGTTGCACCTGTCTAGGGGATGCCTGGTTGGCATCCCTGGCCTTAGGCAAGACCATCCCAGGGAGGTGAGATATGCAGATCTATAACACCCTTAGTCGACGTAAAGAGGAGTTTGTCCCCTCTAAGGATAAAGAAGTTCGTATGTACGTCTGCGGGCCTAACCTCTACGGCCCCTGCCATGTAGGCCATGCCATGTCCTACATCTTTTTCGACGTCCTCCGCCGCTACCTGGAGTACCGAGGCTACACCGTCCAACATGTCCAGAACTTCACCGACATCGAGGATCGGATCATAGAGACCGCTGAGGCTCTGGGCATCTCGGTCAACGAGTTAGCCGAGAGGTATATCGAGCGCTTCTTCGCCGAGATGGATGCCCTCAACATTAAGCGAGCCCATCATCACCCCCGAGCCACCAAGGTCATTGACAAGATGATCGAGATCATCCAGGGTTTGATCGCCAAGGGACACGCTTATGTGGTAGATGGGGATGTCTATTTCAGAGTGACGAGCGATCCCGACTACGGCAAACTGTCAGGCCGCACCCTAGAGGAGATGCAAGCCGGGGCTCGCATAGAGGTCGATCCTCGCAAGGAGCACCCTATGGACTTCGCCCTCTGGAAGGCGGCTAAGCCCGGCGAGCCGAGTTGGGATAGCCCCTGGGGCCAGGGGCGGCCGGGCTGGCACATCGAATGCTCGGCCATGGCTATGAAGTTTCTAGGAGAGCAGATCGATATCCATGGCGGAGGACAGGATGTTCTCTTTCCCCACCACGAGAACGAGATCGCCCAATCGGAGTCTTACACGGGAAAGGTGCCCTTCGCCAAATACTGGGTGCACAACGGGCTGCTCCGTCCCTCAGAGGAAGAGGAGAAGATGACCCGGCATTTGGCCAACTTCGTCAGCCTCCAGGAGGCGCTAGAGAGGTATAGCCCCGATGCTATCCGCCTCTTCATCCTCTCCTCCCACTATCGGAGTTCCCTCACCTGGTCGGAGGGGGGGGTATTGGCCGCTGAGCGAGGAGTGGAACGGTTGCGCGCTGCCCTCAGACCGCCTTACGAGCAAGATGGCCAAGCCTCCCCAGAACTAGCCCAAAAGGTAGAAGAGACACAACAGGCCTTTCAGGGGGCGATGGACGATGACCTTAACACCGCCCAGGCTTTGGCTACCCTATTCGACCTAGCGAGGGCCATTAACCAAGCCAGAGACGAAGGGGCAGGAGATGAGACCTTCTTCGCCGCGCAGAAGATCTTAAAGGAACTGGCCGGCATCCTGGGCCTGAAACTAGAGGTTGAGGCCAAGGGAGTAGCCGCGACACCCTTCATCGACCTCCTAGTGAGCGTTCGGGACGAGTTGCGAGCCGCCAAATTATACTCGTTGTCTGACAAGATCCGGGAGGAACTGAGCAAACTAGGGGTCGTCCTAGAGGATGAGCCAGGAGGCACTACCTGGCGGTGGGGTTGAACTTGACCCAAGAGAGGTTAGTGGGTATAATTATTAAATCAAAGTCGGTATACTCAAGGGTAGAGCAGCCGTTTTGTCCCTGGGGATCCTGCGCACGCCAAGGGTGTGCGAATGGGCCCCTCGCGTGCCGGCGTACAGGGGTAGAGCAAGTGTTTTGTCCTTCACTTCGCTGGCGTAGCTCAAAGGCAGAGCAGCGGTTTTGTAAACCGCCGGTTGGAGGTTCGATTCCTCCCGCCAGCTTACGTTCAGGACACTCGGTCGGGGGTTCAAATCCCTCCGCCGGCTCAGGCTGCGGTAGGCCGGTCTTGTCGTGTGCCGAAAGGGAAAAGGGAAGAGATGCGTGAGTTGCTCAGGTTCATAGGGACATTGATCGCCGTCGTGGTCTGAGGTGGGATCGTGTACGCCGTGTGCGTCATCTGGCCCCTCCGACTCGACCCCACCATCGGCTTGGCTGCCGGTGGGCTGGTGGCCATCGGGATCTTGGCGGGATACTTTGCCGGGCTAGTTAAGCGGATGAAAGCCGTAGCCTAGCGCAGCGAGGGAATTCTCTTCTACCCTTATCTGTCATTCGAGGTACAGAGAGGAGATCGACTTTATCAGAGCAAACGGGGGCAGGTACCCAAGTGGCCAAAGGGGACTGACTGTAAATCAGTTGGCATACGCCTTCGGGGGTTCGAATCCTCCCCTGCCCACTTTGGAAGTTAGAGATCAGAAGTTGGAAAAGCCAATTTCTAACCTCCAACACGCCCACGTAGCTCAGGCGGTAGAGCACATTCTTGGTAAGAATGCGGTCCCCGGTTCAAGTCCGGGCGTGGGCTCCATAAGCGAAAGGAGAAGGTAGATGGCTAAGGAGAAGTTCGTACGAGACAAGCCCCATGTGAATGTGGGGACCA
>JBHIDN010000310.1:0-2680 GCA_046760125.1 Anaerolineae bacterium | reverse complement strand
TCGTTGACCGTCTCTCCCTCAAAATCTATAACCAGTTCTTTCGTCCCTACCGCCTGGGAGAGCATCGGTAGAGCCAGGATCTTCAAAGTCACCTTCATAACCGAATCCCCTATCGTCAAGCCTACATCTTCTTAGCCCTCACCCTCCGGCTTCCGGGGAGGGTCTCCTTCACCTTCTCTCCAAAGTAGTATGGCCGGCATTTGGGACAGAGGGTTAGATATCCGTTGGCTGTCTCCCCCAACCTCTCCCTGAGGTGCTCCAAGGTGTGCAAGGGCAAGAAGTAGTTGCCGCAGGCTTGACAGAAGAGGCCATGCTCCGTAACCCCCTTCTCAACGGCCAGGAGGCGAGCCCCCTCTACGAAGTCCCGGTATCTCACCCCGGCGGGACAGATCTGGGTACAGACGTCGCAGGTCAGACAGAACCAGATGCCTACCTCTTCTAAGACATCGAGGTCCAAGAGCACCTTTTCCACGATCCCGCGAGGGGAGACCTGGTAGGAGAAATCCTCGAAGATCTCGACCATGGGACAGGCGGCCACGCACTTCCCGCATTCTACGCAAAGGGAAAGAGCGGTCTCCTCTACCACCGCCTCCATCGCTTCCTCCATTTAGAGCTCCAATCCGCCCGGCAACGCCTTCAACTGCTCCAAGGTAAAGACCGGGCCATCACGGCAGATATAGCTGCTCCCAATGTTGCAACGACCGCACTTGCCCACCCCGCATTTCATCTTCATCTCCAAAGTAGTGACTATACGATCCGGTGGAAACCCCATCTCCTCCAGGGCTTCCATGACCAACTTGATCATGATAGGCGGCCCACAGGTGAAGGCCACCTTGTCCTGAGGCGAAGGGCCGATCTCCCGCAGGAAAGGAGGCACGAACCCTACCGGGCCTCTCCACCTTTCGTCGCCCCGATCAACGGTGAGGTAGACGGTTACACCCTCCTGCTCATCCCATAACTTGAGTTCGTCTTTGAAGACCAGGTCCTGGGGGCTACGAGCACCATAGACCAGTTCCACTTCCCCATAGTGGTCTCGGTTATCGAGTACGTAGTTGATCAAAGAACGCAGAGGGGCTAAGCCGATCCCTCCGCCGATGAAGAGCAGATTTTCGAGTTCCGGAAGAGGAAAGGAGTTGCCGTAGGGCCCCCTGATCCCGATCTTACTCCCCACATCGAGTTCGTGGAGAGCGTTGGTCACCTGGCCCACGGCCCGGACACAGAACTCCAGGAAACCTTTTCGCGTCGGTGTAGAGGCGATGGAGATAGGGCATTCCCCTACCCCAAAGATCGAAAGTTCAGCGAACTGTCCGGGTCGGTAAGTGAACGACTGAGCAAGCGTTGAGTCATCGAGGACCACACGGAGCATCGTCGTGTCCGGGGTTTGGGCCTCTATCTCGGTTATCGTCGCTAGGTGGGGGAGGTAGATATCGCTCTTCATTTGGTACCCCTGGCGATGATTTCGTTGATAATCGTCCTGATGTCGATGCCCACAGGGCAGTACTGAGAGCATCTTCCACAACCCACACAACCCAGAATCCCGTACCCTTCTGGGAAGTAACTGAACTTATCAAAATACCGCTGGCGTATCCTCTCTTTGCCCGTCGGTCGCGGGTTCACCCCACTAGCCATGCGGGTGAAGTCGGCGAACATACAGGAATCCCAACAGCGAAACCTCCTCCCACCTAGGGTGGAACCCACATCGGTCAAATCGAAGCAGCGACAGGTGGGGCAGAGGTAGGTGCAGACCCCACAGCCCAAGCATCGGCGGCCGAGTTCTCGCCAGTACTCATCCTCCCAGAGGGAGTCTATCTTCTCCCCGATCCCTTCCAGGTCCAGGCTCTTCCCCTTCTCCCCCTTCGGTTTCTCACCCTCAGCGCTGGGGAGGAAGAGGCCTTCGACCAGTTCCGCGCCTTTCTCCGTCGCCACCTCGACCAAGTATCTATCGCCTAGATCGGTGAGCAGGATATCGACGCCCTCCGGCGAGAGGGGATCTATCCCCAAAGAGGTGCAGAAGCAGGTTCTCTGGGGAGGGCTCAGGCAGGCCAGTCCCACCAAGATCGTTCCTCTCCGCTTCTCCTGATAGTAGGTATCCTCTAGGTCGCCGTTGAAGACCTTATCCAAGAGAAGCAGGCTACGAGCATCGCAGGGACGGATGCCGAAGAGCACCCGCTCCCTCTCCAAGCCCTCCCTCGGCTCAAGGATAATCGAGCCCCCCTGCCGCCGGAAGGCGAAGAGGCACTCCGTCTGGGGCAGGAAGAGGCTCTTAGGCGGAACCACCGAGTTAGCGTAATCAAAAACCAACTGGTCACTGGATTTGACCCGCTTGAATTGAACGACGCTATCCAGTACAGGGCCGAAGAGATCATACCCTTGCGCTACCCTATTCAGCCACTCGGCCAGATGGGATTTCTTGATCGTCTTCACCTTGACTCCTGAGTGACCAGGTCCAGATCATCGACCTGGAAACTAACTAGGGGAGGCACCTCCTCGACTCGCATCCCAGCCTGATAATCGAAGAGTTGTTTCACCTCCTTCTCCACCTTCTTATAAAGTCGGCGTAAGGGGATGCCCATGGGGCAGACCCTCTCACACTCGCCACAATCGATGCATCTTCCCACCATATGCCAGGCCCTGATGAGATGATACGTCTGATTATCGAGCGGGGTGGTGATCTTCTCCA
>JBHIDN010000309.1:0-2682 GCA_046760125.1 Anaerolineae bacterium | reverse complement strand
CCTCGATCAAGGCGATGACGCTTCCACCCCGTCCTGCTCCCGAGAGTTTGGCCCCCAGGGCACCTGCCTCCCTCGCTACTTTCACCAAACCATCCAGTTGGGGAGAGGAAACCCCTAGGTCCCGAAGAAGAGCCTGGTTTTCGTCCATCAATGACCCCAATCGCTCCAGGTTACCCCCTTCCATCTCTTCCCTCGCTCTCTCCACGATCCGGCCTATCTGGTCGAAAAGGGGTTCATATCTGGAAGGCTCTCTCTCCCATCGACGGCGCACCTCCTCTACCACCACCTTGGTGGGGCTTTTTACCCCCGAATCGCCGATGGCCAAGAGGAAAGGTTTCCCCACCTTGAAGAACTGGGGGGACTCGCCCCTTACAAAGTAGAGGGGCCGCCCATAGGAGATCACCGTATTATCGATGCCACTGGGGGTGCCGTGGTGGAACTTTTCCGCCTCATACACGAGGGCGGAGACCTCCTCCGGGCCCAATTCTCGACCGAAGTGCTCGCTTAACCCTCGAACCAAGGCGGTGGAGACCGCCGCCCCGCTCCCCAGACCGCGGGCTATGGGGATGCTGGAGGTGATGGTGATGACCAGGGAAGGCGGAAGGCGAACCCCTAGGTACTCTAGAGTACTCTCTACCAGAGAGACGACCGGCTCCAGAGCCTCGTCAACTGGTGATTCTCCCATGGTATGGCTGAGACCCAGATCTTTCGCTTGGATCAAGATGCCACCATCCACGCCCCTTTCCACGGTCACCCGCGCCCCTACCTGGGTCACGGGTACCGCTATGGCCGGCCGGCCATAGACCACGGCGTGTTCACCGAAAAGGATCACCTTACCCGGGGCGAAGGTCACAGCCATCTCCAGAATCTAGTATATCACAACAGAGGCGCACTTCAAATTGGCCTCCAGACCAATATATAGTATACTAGAGATGAGAGGTGGTTTCTGTGAGTGGAGTCTTTACCGTCATTTTGAAACTCTTGGCCGTTTTCGCCCTCGTCTTCGCCAACGGCTTCTTCGTGATTGCTGAGTTCGCCCTAGTGAGCGTGCGCCGAACTCGTGTCGAGGAGTTGATCGCCCAGGGCAACACCCTGGCCCGGGTCGTGCGTCGAGCCATCGACGATCCGGACCGTTTCATCGCCGCTACGCAGTTGGGGATCACCATCGCCAGTCTAGGCTTAGGCTGGATAGGGGAGGCAACGATAGCGGGCCTCATAGAGCCTTTATTTCGTCTCCTGCCCAGCAACCTCATCGTCCCCGCCACCCATACCATCTCCACGGCCACCGCCTTCGCCATGATAACCTTTCTCCACGTTGTTCTCGGCGAGTTGGCTCCCAAGTCGGTAGCCCTCCAATACCCTGAAAAGGCTGCATTCCTGGTAGCAAGGCCGATAATCGTAACCGAGAACATCTTCCGACCCCTTATCTGGTTGCTCAACGGCAGCGGCAACCTTATGCTGCGTCTAGTGGGCCTGCGCCCTCCTAGCGGTCACGAGAGGGTTCATTCGGTGGAGGAGTTGAAACTTCTGCTCGAAGCCAGCCATGAGGAAGGGGTTCTGCCAACAGAGCAAAAAGAAATGATACATAAGGTCTTCGAGTTTGGCAACCGCCAGGTCCATGAGACGATGACCCCTCGCCCGGAGATTGTGGGGGTAGACTCTGAGGCCGCCATCGATGACCTCCTCCAGACATTCGCTCAGTCCAGCCACGCTCGCTTCCCCGTTTATGCGGGGAACATGGATAACGTCATCGGCTTCGTCTCCATCAAGGATGTCCTTTTGGCCCTGGCCAAGGACCCTCAGAGCCGCAAAAAGAAGGTGAAGACGTTAGTACGTCCCGCTCTCTTCGTTCCGGAAAGCAAGGAGATCGCAGATCTCTTCCGCGAGATGCGCCAGCAAAAGATCCAGATAGCCGTCATCATCGACGAATACGGCGGCACGGCGGGTATCGTCACCCTAGAGGAGTTGGTGGAGGAGATCGTGGGGCGGCTCAGCGATGAGTTGGTCGTCGCGCCAGAGATGGTGGAGACCATCGACGAGAGGACGGTCCAGGTAGACGCGCTGATGCGGATCGACGAGGCCAACGAGGAACTAGAATTGGCGCTCCCCGAGAGCGACGACTACGAGACCATAGCCGGTTTCATCCTCTATCGACTCCGCCGCATCCCTAAAGAAGGAGATTGGATACAAGAAGGGGAGTTGCGGCTCACCGTCCAGGAGATGGAGGGGCCGAAGATCGAGAAGGTGTTAATCACCAAGAGTTGAATCCCACCGCACCCTAAGGCGAGCCGATAATCGGCTCGCCTCTTTAATCAGAGCGCTTCCTCTTCCAGCCCCTTGAGCCTTTCTCTCATCCTCTGCCAATGGGTGCCTCGCCAGTATATCTTCCCACACTGGGGGCAGAGGCTGAACCGCTCCTGCGTCCGGAAGACGTAAGGGGGGACCCGCTCCCGGACCGCTTCCTTGGCTACCCCCTGCAAGGGGCTGTTGCAGACGGGGCAGCGGCTGAAAGAGCGATCTAGGTTGAGGTTCAGATCGTGGAGGAGTTGGCGGATCTGCTCCCTGAAGTTGTCACTCTCGATGAGGAGGGAGTCTATCCCCCTCCGCCTGGCCATCAGCCGGTCGCGGGTGAGGACCATGCGTCCTTCGGCGCGAGCGATGCGGACTAGGTCGTTATCGTCC
>JBHIDN010000308.1:0-2695 GCA_046760125.1 Anaerolineae bacterium | reverse complement strand
TCAAACCTGCCCGGGAGCAATAGAATGCAGTGCTCACTCCCACAATGCCACCGCCCACAATGACCACACCAGCAGTCTTCGGCAACTCGCCTTTGAGGGGAACCATTACCTGACCCATCACCATTCGCCCGTCACTTATCCTGCTTTTTGGGGCACATGGACAACAAGAGGTTGAAGATCACCTGATTGACTATCATAGTACACCAAGAGTGTCAGGCGTCAAGGGCAAGTCCTGCGATTTGGTCTCTCTTGCCTAATACTGTGATAATCTGTTCGGTGTTTCGCTTGCTGCTTACTTCATTCTTAGAAGTAGGCACACAGCCCTTCCCGACCCCTCCACGTTTTGTGTTAGTACAATCTATGAAGCCGCAGATTTAGTCACTGAAAAATCCACATCCATGTCGTCTAGAGTCCCCAACTATGGTGATGGAAAATCCCCCACTCTTGGACAAGGGCATCCGCAGGGTTATCCTGCCAGCCCCCCTTGAGAACGCAATTTCCACCTGGGACAACGAACACCTGCCTCGATGCTGGCCAAGAAGTGGCGGTCATCAGCATAAAGGGGCTAGGCGGTGCCAGGCCTCGCTACTCGGCTTTGACATCGATAACCCCATACGAGGAGAGTATGAAGGGACGGTAGGGGTTAGCGAGAAAAGCAGGATTTCTCATCATTTGGACTTATATTCTCCACTTCCCGCCCTCGATGACCAACTTATCATCCAGGAGCAGATCAGGCTCGGGGATAACGAAATCCTGGTGGAGGTCAGCAGTTACCGTACCTCCTATGTGGGAGTTATCGCCGATGGCCAGGTGCGCCGTGCCCTTTATCTTCTCCGCTTCTAACTCGTTATCGGGATGTCTGGCGTTGGGGTTGGTGCCGATGCCCAACTCAGCCAAGTTGCGGCGAGCCTTATATATCTCCTCCTTGCTGTCCAACTTGAGCAACTTTTTGAACTTCTCTCCTACCTTTCCCCCGCCCTCGATTCGCACTACCAGCCCTTGGTTAACGTGGAGGGCCATATCCTCGGTGAGATTGGGATACCAGCCTGCCTGGACTATGATGACCCCTTGGGCCGTCCCCTCCACAGGGGCGGTATAAGCCTCTCCGGCGGGGAGGTTGCCCCACGCTCCCCTGGCGGTGTAGAGCCCGGCATCGCTTTGCCCCCTTCGACCAGCCAGGGTGAAGCGGATATCGGTCCCGGCCGGGGAGCGGACTACGGCGCTCTGAGCCGCGGTGATCAATTCGGCCAGTCTCTCCGTGTCGGCCGCCACCTGATAGTAGTCCACAGCCATGGGCCCGCCAGGGTGGAACATCCGGGCCAGGAAATCAGGCATGCTGGCGATGCGCACCCCGGCCTTAGTGGCCTTCTCTCGGGCATTGGTGTGAGAGAGGGAATAGTTGGTGATAGCGATGACCACGTCAGGCTCACCCATCTTCTCCGCCACTGCTTCCCCTGGCTCTCTCCCATGCATCCCCACCGAAGGGTAAGGGTAAAACTCCACCGTGGAGTGGGGGAAGGCCTCTTTCGCTATCTCCGCCACCATCTTGGCCAACATGGAGCGCTCTAGTTGGTTCGTCAACTCTGAGGGGTCTTTCTCCTGCCAATGGGCCAGGTTGGGAGGGTCGGTGACTACCAGCAGCCGCTCTCCCTCCTTCAGCCCCATGTTGACCCGCAACATACTGAGCACCCCTTCCTCGATCAGTTCCCTCTCTGGCCAAGCCATGAGATCCTCCCCTAGTTACTATTAGCGCTTCTTGCTACCAACAGAGCCATTGTACCACAGAAAAAGCGGGCAAGCCTTGCGTGCCCGCGAGTAGATGCCGAGACCTAGAACCGGACTGGCGACACCTCGATTCTCAGCCATCTGTTGTGGGAAGGCTTTCCCCAAGGTTGACGTGGGCCTGTTCCGGCTATCTGTTGTCGACCATAATGGTGGCCGCCTTCCTCATTTCATCGCCTCCTCTGACCTTCGGTCCTCCGCTTCAACCGCTTGGCCACCTTGCGAGTCACCTCGCTTAGAAAGTTGAAATAAGCCTCCGCGTCGGTCATCAGCCACAATTTCTTCTCATCGATCTCTCCCTTTAAATGGGAGTAGAACTCCCTATCTTCGACCTCCTCGCTCTTGAGGAGGAAGCCTAGGAGCCGGCTAGCAGCATCGATGAGTCGGAAGGTGCCATAGGGTTCCGGTTCGTCTATGCAGCCTCGGGCGCTGGTCACCAGGAAGGTGAGGAGTTCGAAGGCCTCGTCTTCGCTGAGCACCTTGGTTTGGCTCATGGCTCCCACTCCTTACCGTAGCGGTTGAGGAAGGCGATCTCCTTCAAAGGCTTCCTTTCCGGAGCCTCTGGGAGGCTCTCATAGTGGCCCAGGGTTACGATGAGGGAGGGCTCGATCCCTTCCGGGACCTCCAGGATCTCCCGGAGGGCCTCCTTGGCGAAGGAAGCCACCACACAGGTGCCTATCCCCAAAGAGAAAGCGGCCAACATGATATTCTGAGCCGCTATCCCACAATCAGCGGCATAAAGCCAGTCGTTCCAAGCCCGGGCTCCCGTTTTCTTCTTCATACAGATGACGATGAAGGCAGCCGGCATGGCGAAGATGCCTGGGGATACCTTCCTGATCATCTCCTTGACCCTGGAGTTCGTCACCACCACGAATCGCCACCTTTGCTGATTGCCTCCCGAGGGCGCCCATCG